>CANRJF010000034.1 GCA_947630855.1 uncultured Lachnospiraceae bacterium | reverse complement strand
ATAATTCCCATTTATTCGGCTATAATAGCCGACCGATAATGCATATTTACAGTTCGGTTAGGCCGTGAATTGTAACAAATGGAAGAATAGGGAATGTGAATTTTCTTTACTTTTTGATTATAAATAGCATATAATATTAGTACAGTAAACAGTGCGGTTTTGAGTACGGAAAGGGGTGCTTTATGATTGCAACAAAACAGATGGATGTAAGAGCAAATATAAAAAAATATTTTGATATGGCATTTGATGGTGAGCCGGTGATTGTGTCTCGTAAAGAAAATAAGAATGTAGTTATTATATCTGAAGCAGAATATAATGAATTGGCAAAGGCTAAAAAGAATGCTGAGTATTTGGAAAAATTAAATAGGGCGGATGAGCAGATTAAAAATGGGCAGATGGTGACGAAAACTATGGATGAACTTTTGGCAATGGAGAAATAGCTCATGAGAATCACTTTTGCAGAAGATGGATGGAATGAATACCTCTATTGGCAAACACAGGATAAAAAGATAATAAAGAAGATAAATCAATTGCTGCAAAGTATAGAACGAGATGGAGCGTTACAAGGAATAGGAAAGCCTGAGCCATTGAAATACGGGAAGTCTGGGTCATTTAGCAGGCGAATAGATGAAGCGAATCGTTTGGTTTATGAGATATCGGATAATCAAATAATTGTGAAATCTTGCAAAGGGCATTATAATGATTGATAATAGGGATTGAAAGAATCAATCCCTATACTTGATTGGATGAAGAAACACCTTCCTTTCGGTATTTTTAAGTTTTTCACAACATATGTAGAAATATGCATAACACCATCAGCCTCCCAAAACTGTGGTTAAAAAAGGAGGGCCCGCAGGTCCTCCTTCCTCTACTCAAGCATAATGCTTTTAACAGACAATTTTTCTATTTTTTTTGAATAGACATAGATGATAATCTCATATGCGGCAATAAACGTGATAAAAGAAATCACCAGCCCCTGATAGTCAAAACTATATTCAGGTACGTTCTCAAAATCGGCAAAAAATACATCTACCGTAATCCTAAGCAGAAAATACTGATAAAATGTTCCTATAACAAAACCTATGTACGAAACAGGGCGGTAGCAGCCGAGAATGGAATTGCTGCATTCTTTTTGTGAATATCCAAACACCTTCATCATGGCAATAGTCTTTGTGTTTGCTTTTATCACACTTGTCAAAGACATCAAAAGCGTCATAAACGCTAAAATAAGGCCGATTGAAATAATCATCCAGGAGAAACTCTCACTTGCCAGGTCGTCCATGGACATAGACATCTGTGTCATGGATGAATAACAGAAAGCTGAAAAACCCACGAAAAATACAAGAATTTTCCTGCTTCCTAAAGTGGTTTTCCTTAAATCCGTTAAAAACGGAAGCTCTTTCATATTTTTTCTGCTGATTTTTACCCTGACTTTCTGTATTTCTTTCAGTAAGTTGATGACAGGGCTTTTCATCTTAAAAAATGCATACAGCACCGCCAAAAGCATGAAAAAGACAGTGGGCAGTATAAGCAGAGAGAAGGTAAGCAGGAGATGAAACTCTGGTGACATTTCCGGGAAAAGCCCTTCACTGTTTTGCACCTCATAGAAGGCTGGCATATAGATTAATGCGCCGATATGTCCTAAAACCGAGCCGATAAATACGCTCAAACCGAAGACCCAAAAGTGTTTTGCAACACGGAATCTGGAATAGCCCAATGCTTTTAGAATGCCCAGTTCTTTTCCGTGGCTGTCAATATAATTTTTTACATAGAAAATAAGCATAATAACTGTTGTAATAACTAAACAGCCGCCTGAAACGCCCGCCACGACTTTACCGGTTGCTACCTGTGCATCATACAGAATCATTCCCTGGGGCGTAGTTATTTCATCTTTGATTCCCACTACGTCAATATTGTAATTCAAAAAAAGTGAGCATACAAAAACTGCACAGCAGGATACGACAGTTATTGCAAAAAGTTTTGCCAGATCCTTTATTCCGATTATCATAAAATCACCATCCTATCTCGTAAGCAGTTTTCTGAGTTTCATTTGTATGGATTTCCGAAATTTTCCCGCTGTTCATCTTAATAACTGTCTTAGCCATTTCTGCAATATTCAGGTTGTGGGTCACCATTACAATTGTAAAACCAAATTCTTGCTGGAGTCTGCATATATAGTCCAGTACCTGTCTGCCTGTCTCCTCGTCCAAAGCGCCTGTGGGCTCGTCAAGGAACAAAATCTTTGGCTTTTTTGCAAGGGCTCTTGCAACGGATACGCGCTGCTGTTCACCCCCCGAAAGCTCACTTGGATATTTCTGTAATTTGTTTTTCAGCCCCACCGCCTGGATAATTGTCTCATAATCCTTGTTTGCAGCCAGGTCGGCGCCCATCTTCACATTTTTTACAACATTCATATTGGGCAGTAAATAATACTGTTGAAAAATAAACCCGATATTTTCCTTGCGGAATCTGGTAAGCTGGCTGTCGGAAAGGGTGGTAATATCCTTTCCGTCATAAATGACCTGGCCCATTTCAGGGCGTTCCAGTCCTGACATTACGTTTAACATAGTGGATTTTCCCGAGCCGGAGGCCCCCAGGATAACGGCAAAATCCCCTTCTTCAATTTTAAGGTTAATGCTTTTTAAAACCTGAAAGCGGTTTTCTTTGCTTCCGTAGAATTTACTTATTTCTTTTACTTCAATCATTGCGATTCCCCTCTTTCTTTTATCTTTTTCAGCAGACTGCTAAACACTTCTGTCATCATTCCGCTTATTTCTTCACCTGTAAAACGGCACATTTTTGTTGCACACAAAGCTGCAATGCCATGTGTATAAATCCATAAATGTTTATACAGCCGTTTGGCGTCGTCCCCTCCAATTCCATATTCTGTGGTAATAGATGCAAGGATTTTGTCATAACTCTCATCAATCACAGGCAGTACATTGTCAATATCGGGTATTTTTTCCTGTTCCCTCATAAAAAGAACCTGAAACAATTTTGGCTCATTTATGGCAAAAAGAATATATTGTGTCCCTACACCCTTAAAAGCCGGGATTTCTGACAGGCCTTTTTCTACGTATTCCCTGTAAACACCTTTAATGGCATCAAGCACTGCCTGCTGCACTTCTTCCATGTTTTCAAATACGGTAAAGATAGGAGATGCGGAACTTCCTAGTTTTTTTCCTAATGCTCTTGCTGTCAGGCATTCCAAATTTTCTGCTCTTACAATTTCCAAAGCGGCTTTTATGATTTGTTCTTTTGTAAACTTCGCGTTTGGCGGCATATGGCTTAACTCCTTTCTAAAACGATTGTTCTAAAACAGCTGTTTTGATTATATTATAGTAATTTTTCATATATGTCAAGTACTAATAGTATTTTTTACGGGTTTATGTTATACTTATGTTACAATTTATGGTCGAACCGCTTGCAGTTAGAACGTGAATTGTAACATACTTAGATATGGGAGGATACAAATGGATACGGTTCGTAAAAAGGTGATAGAGCAAAATGAAATATCAGAAATGTACACTTTTATTCTGGGTGGAAAAGCCCAGAAGGTATTGATAGAAGGACGAAAAAAGGAGCTGCCCGTTTTGCTTGTCCTGCATGGAGGGCCAGGCACGCCCATACCTATGTGTGCAGGGGGCAGGGGTTTGTTCCCGGAGTTTACAAATCGTTTTATTATGGTTTACTGGGACCAGTATGGATGCGGGATTAATAATGCTGTATTGGGTGAAAATTATGGAATTGATGACTTTGTGGGTATGAGCATTGATTTAATACGGGAAATAAAAAGGCTTTTCCCGAACAATAAATTTTATGTTTATGCCATGTCATGGGGCTCCATCTTAAGCGCAAAACTGGCGGCGCAGATACCCGGGGAAATCCACAAGACGCTGGTTTGGGGACAGATAATAAAGAATGTGTTTTATAATGAAGAGGTATTGGAGGCTTTTGAGAAGAGTGCAGTTCCACCCAAAAAGCTTAAGCGGTGTAAAGAGATTTATAAGGAATACCAGGAAAAGGGATTTGAGGAGCATAATATGCAGTATTATACCACCTGCATAAGAAAATATACAGAAGCATATACCAACAGGCAGGGAGACAAGATGCAGATTGGCTCTATGGTGAAAGGGATTTTAACCAGCCCGGATTATTCCTTTAAAGATATAATTGCAGTGTTTAAAAACGGCGCTGCGGGCAATAAACGTCTCTGGAGGGAAATTATGGAGGTTGATTTGAGGGATGAAATAAGCCATGTGGCCATTCCTTACTATATTTTGCAGGGAGATACGGATATTGTTTCTTCCACCAGGACGGTCAGCCAGTTGGCAGCATCCGTGGATAATCCCAATCTTTCGGTAAAAGTTTGTGAAAGAAACGGGCATATGCCAAGCAAAAACGGGATGGAAGAGATTATGAAAGCGGCGGTGGATTTTTTGTGTTCCGATTATACTCCAGAGCATACACATTTGCCAAATGATTTGCTATTCTGATTGAAACAGAGAATACCTGTTGGCAAATCATTTGGCTCGCGGGTATAGCACAAAAAACTACCGATACCGGGCTTTTTCATATTCTCTGTGGAGTTTCTGCATTTTTTCATCCTGCCCTAAACCTGCCTTATCCTCCATTTCGGCAGGGGATTCCCATGCCATGGGAATCTCTTTTCGGCTGCGTAAAATCATGCGGCGGTACTTTTTGCGGATAGAATAGACATCACGGCTTTCACCTGCTTTACGCCTCAGAAAAAGGGAAGAAATTTTTTCTCCGGGCTCATCTTTTAAATTTTCCACAATATCCCCGTTTTCTTCACTGCCGTTTCTAAAATCAAGAAATGCCTGCCGGATGGTTTTTCCCACAAAAACCACAAAAGCCAGACCGCAGGCAGATATTATCAGGGTAAATAAGTCGTCCAGCCACTTAGGGGGTTCTTTCGGTTCTATTCCCTCCAGGTTTGTGAACCATGGGTCAGCCATCATGGATTCTGTTTCCATTTCCTCATCTTCATATGTTATATTCAGACTGCCGTACAAGTTTCGTATATCCTTGTACTTTCTTGCATTTATGGAAAGCAGTCCCGGAATTATCCCAAGAAGCAGCATGAGAGAGAGGAGAAGAAACATGGTTCTTCCAATCCCGTAAATCCGTTTCCTGGGAACGCCCCTTACTCTTTTGTGCAGGGATAAATATTCCTCTGTCTTCTGAAGGTAAGTGTAAAGAAGAAAAAGAAACAGATAGCAAATGGTTCCAGACAGGGTAATATTGCAGAGGGTGGGATTTTGGCAGAACAGGCCAAACACATATGCAGCCACAAACAGGGACACCAGGGACAATTGAGGTTTATCCAGCGAGGTCTGCCCTTCCTTTAAAAAATCCCCAAAGGATACTTCATTTTCTTCACCTGCCTGAAAATTAAGGTATTCCGTCTGCCGTTTCCGGTGAATGGAATAACGGCAGATAATAAGAAACAGGGTTTCTGCCCATATAAGGATACTGTAACCTGTAAACATGGAATCTTTGCTTAAAATGGGGCCAAGAAGCCAGGAAAGCATGGCTGTCAGGGAAAAAATCCCCAGGGAGGAAAAAAGATAGGCAGTCAGTGATTTTGCTTTGCAGATGGCAAAATCCGTTGCAGCCACAGGAAATAAAATCAGCAGGCTCTTAAAATATAAAGGCCATCCGAAGGCAGTTTCGGGCCAAAAATCAAAATATGCCAGGGGAGAGAGTGTGGCAAAAAGCAGAGAAAGGGAGATATAACGGCATAATACAATTAATTTTTTTCTCATTGTTTTTCCACCTTTCGCACGATAATTTCTACTTCCTTTGTCTTTGGCACTTCCCATGTTTCTTCCGCGGGGGTAACATAAACCCATATAAGGGCTGTCTTTTTTCTGGAGAAATTTAAAATGTCCTGCAAGGCATCCCTGTTTTTGGAGATAACAAGGCAGACGGTGTCTTTTGGCGGTTCATTTAAGATAAGGGAGAGAGGGCATGTGCCTTGCTTTTTTTCATATCCTGCCAGATGGCGCAATATTTTTACCGTCTGGAAGCGGCCGGATTCCGGTGGAAAAGAAGTGCCGGAATTTCCGTCATTTACAGATAAACCTGCCGCTAAACCGCCTTTGATAAAATGTTGTATTAAGGAGGAGGCAACGGAAATGCCCTCCTCCGTTAAATACTCATAGGTGTAAATTCCATTGTCTGAAATATCCAGATACACCATGATTTTTCCCTGTAAACTTGAATCAAAAGTGTTTACCATCAACTGTCCTGTTTTCGCGCTTGCCTTCCAGTTTATGTATTTTTCAGGGTCTAAAGTCGTATACTCCCGGATGCCCCGGAAGGCAAAGGGGTCTTCACAGAAACTTTTTTCTCTTTGGATTTCTCCTAACATGCGGTTGGAGACTTTTAAAATGTTTTCTACGTTTACGTTTTTCGGATATACATACAGAGAGGCTTTCTGGGGCAGCCTGCCGGTACAGTGCCTGTCAAACAGCAGGGAAAAGGCAGTCAGTTCCACCTCATGGATTTCATAGTATCCCCGCATTTTGCAGGAAAAATCCATTTTCCTTGTAATGCGCTGCATGCCCAGCATGGAAAAAATATCCCTTTTATAAATAAAATCACTGACATTGATATTTTCAATGCCTTCCATGGACAATCCTCTTTTCAGGGAAAAACGTACTTCCAGAATGGGAAGGGGCATTTTCTTTTTATTTTCCACCTGCATAAAAAGGGATGCCTTCTGCCCGGCATAAGTTTCCGTTCTGTCAAATATAAGATGCAGGGACAGATTTTTGTTCCAGAAATGTTGGAAAAACAAAATCCACAGCCATAAAATCAGAAAAATTCCCAGGATAACAATGGTAATCATGGCTTCGCCCAATCTTCGGTGGGTACTGCCACCTGGCTTAAAAGGCTTTGTATGTAATCGGTTTTCTGCCCTTCGTTTTCCATGGGCGCCATCATCCGGTGGGCTAATACAGGCACTGCCACTTCTTTTATATCTTCAGGAACCACATAATCCCGCTGCTGTACAAGAGCGTACCCCTGGGAGGCACGAAGCAGAGCTAAGGTTCCTCTGGGGCTTACGCCGGTTAAACCGTCCATACCCTGTTTTCTTGTGGCCTGGGTGAGTTTTACCATATAATCCCGCAGTTCTTCATGGACGAAAACCCGGCGGCACTCCTTTTGCAGTGTCAAAATATCTTCCCTGGTACACACGGCTCCTATCTGTGATAAAGGCTCGTTTACCATAAATCTGTCCAACATAAGGCGTTCTTCTTTTTCGTTTAAACTTCCCATTTGGATTTTCATAAGAAAACGGTCTAACTGTGCTTCGGGAAGGGGATAACAGCCTAAGGTTTCCACAGGGTTTTCCGTGGCAATGACGAAAAAGGGATTCTCTAGGGTTCTGGTAACCCCTTCCACCGTAATCTGTCCCTCCGCCATGCATTCTAACAGGGCGGACTGGGTACGGGGAGTGGCACGATTTATTTCATCTGCCAGCAATAGATTGGTAAAGGCAGGCCCGGCCCGGAATATAAATTCTTCCTGTTTCTGGTGGTAAAAGGACATTCCCGTTACGTCCGTAGGAAGCAAATCCGGGGTAAACTGTATACGCTGGAACTCTAAATCCATGGATTTTGCCAGTGCCCTGGCAAGCACGGTTTTTCCTGTGCCCGGCATATCCTCCAACAGTACATGGCCCCCGGCGGCTAAAGATGTGAGAAGAAGTTCTGTGGTTTTTTCTTTTCCCACCAGTACTTTTGAAACGTTTTCTTTAATTTTTTCCAGTGTCTGATTCATGGGAACCTCCCTGTCAATTATTTTGAATTTTTTTCCTGTAAAAACCCAGGGACAAAAAGGTGGCAACAGTCCACCCAATAGGCCATGCACACCAAATCCCCGTACTGCCAAACTGTTGTGACAAGAGAAAGGCAAGACAGGTACGTAAAATTAAGTCTGTAAAGGTGGCAGCCATAAATTGTTTCATAAGCCCTGCGCCCCTTAAAATGCCGTCTGCAACAAGTTTTGCGGATACCACAAAATAAAATGGCGAGAGGATGCGCAAAAACAATACTCCTGTATTGATAGCCGTGGGAGAGGGGTTGTCCATAAAGATATTCACCAAAGGCCTTCCGGCTAAGATATACAGTAAAACCAGAGGAACGCAGAGAATCCATACCATTTTTAATCCGGCCTTAAATCCATCATTTACCCGTTTATTTTTTCCCGCTCCCAGGTTTTGGGCGGTGTAATTTGAAATGCCGTTTCCTAAGGTGGTAAAGGAAGTGATTACCAGATTGTTAAGCTTTACGGAAGCGGAATATCCTGCCATAACCCCGGCGCCGAAACTGTTGATAACGCTTTGAATCATAATATTTCCAATGGAGATAAAACTCTGCTGTAAAATGCTGGGGATGGCAATGGCTGCAATTTCTTTCAGCAGGGGAAGTGAAAAAAGAGGGCTCTTTTCATTGCATTCAATCTGGGAAAGCCGCCGGAACACAAAAATCAGTGCAAGTATGCAGCTTACTCCCTGGCATAAAAAAGTAGCCCAGGCAACACCTGAAACTCCCATGTGGAATGCTTTTACAAACAGAATATCCACGGCAATGTTTGAGGTGGAGGAGACGGCAAGGAAGTAAAAGGGAGTCTTGGAATCTCCTAACGCGGAGAAGATTCCGGTGGATATGTTGTAAAAAAATACAAAAGGCAGACTTAATATGTAGATATCAAGGTAGAGTTTAGAGTCGGCAAAAACTTCGGCAGGGGTGTGAATCAAAGATAAAAGCCCGTTGCAGAACAACATTCCTGTAAGCATCAGTACAAGGCACAAGATGCCGGCGGCTATAAAGGTAGTCTTTACGGCAGTCTTTAATTCTCCATACCGCTTTCCTCCAAACAGTTTTGATATAATGACGGAACAGCCGATATTGCAGCCAAATCCGAAGGCAATAAAAATCAGGGTAATTTCATAGCTGTTGCCCACTGCCGCCAAAGCATTTTCCCCGATAAATTTACCTGCCACAAAACTGTCGGCTATATTATATAATTGCTGAAATATTATGCTTCCAAAGAGCGGCAGGCAGAAAAGCCATAACACTTTTTCCGGTTTTCCAATAGTTAAATCTTTATTCATGATATTTTGGTATGCCTCTTTTCTTTTTTGGATTTCGGAGATAAGTATACAATTTTTTTAAAATATGTCAAGGGATTTTTATTTGTTTTTAAATATTTTCTGTTGAAGTCTTAAGGGGCTGTTTAATTAAAAAAGAACGGCTGCATATAGTTTGGAAAGGGTGGGAAAATAGTAAAAAAGCAACAGAGGAAGCAGACATGTCAGAAGAATTACTTATCCGGTATTGTTCCCCCACCCTGGCAGGATTAAAAACAGGAAATCTTTTTACCGCAGAATACCAGTCGGTAAAGCAGGCAATGGAGGAAATCACCAGACTGAATCAGTTTTTTGTCCCAAGAGGGCTGCGAATTTTACCCATGCGGGTAATGGGAAAACGGATGCTTATTTACCTGTACCGGCCTGGAAAATTAGAGCAGGATTTTGCTTCCCCAAATGTGGGGGATATGTTAAAAGCCATGGGATATCCCTGGGGCAGGACGGAGCAATGTGTGGTATGCCTTTTTAAGAGGCTCAGGAAAAATCAGGAATTTCCCCATGAAATCGGATTATTTTTAGGTTATCCCATAGAGGATGTCCAGGGATTTATCCAAAATAAAGCACAGCATTACAAGTGTTCCGGTGTGTGGAAAGTGTATGGTGACGCAGACCTTGCCCGGAAAAAATTCCGGCAGTACAGAATATGTACGGAAAATTACTATGCGCGGTGGAAGGAAGGGTGTTCCATTCAAAAGCTTACGGTAGCCAGCCATTGACAATGCATATACTAATGTATATACTAATAGCACGGAAAGGAGGCACTAAGTGGCAGAGAAAAAGGTATATGAGATTATGCATATGGACAGAAGAGTCGCAGAGCTTAGCAATTTTGGACAATGTAAGATATATGATAAGTCATTTATGCCGTATAATTTATATCTGGAAGAATCAGATGATATTGATACACTGGTTAATAACATTACAAATTTTAATTATTGGTGTGCAACAAGGGTTCTGACCTTAGACAGAAAATATGCAAAAGAAATACTAAACAGTATAGGAATGTTACAGGCAGTGACTGATAAGGACAGGGCCGAGATTGCGTTATCATATAGATGTGCTTCATTGACAGATGTTTTCTGGGTGAAAATGCAGAAAGAAAAAGTTTTCTTTGATGAGGTTAATTTGTACGAGAATCATTTGGAGAATACTTTTATTGATATTGCATTAAGAGGAAAACAATACACAGTGCAAAATGAATCTCTTGCAAGAGATTTATCCACTAACGGGTGTTTCCCTAAAGCATGGCAAAGGATAAACGGTGGATTCAGGCTGTTAAAAGACGGCGGAGGGGATGCAGTTGAAAGAGAACTGCTTGCCAGCCAGATATGCAGATGTTTTGATGTGCCGCAGGTGTTATATGAGAGAGATTATTTTGACGGAGAAAAAGTCAGTGTAAGCGGAAATATAACATCAAAAGAATATTCCATAGCTTCTATGGAGTCATTTGAGATTTATGCAGTCAATCACGGAATAGAGACAAAAAAATATATTCTTTCTTTAGACAGGCATAGTTATTACATGATGAATATTATTGACTATCTTATTGGAAACACAGACAGACACTGGGGAAACTGGGGGCTTTTAGTCCGTAATTCTGATAATAAACCGATAAGGTTACATGACCTGATGGATTTTAACCAGGCATTCAATGCTTATAATGATTTAGAAGGAGCTAACTGCCAGACGTTATTTGGGGAGCATCTCACCCAGAAGGAAGCGGCGGTAAAGTCTGTTGAAATCATTGGATTAAATCAGTTAAGAGAAGTGGATAAAGGGGTTTTTAGTGAATTACCGCAGTTTTGTGAAATGTTTTATAAAAGGCTGGAATTATTAGAAAATAAATAAAATATAAAAAAGTGCTTGTGTTTTGTGCCGCAATATGTTATCATCATATTTGTTCGGGTGAACCGAATAAAAAGCCGGTGTGTCGGAATTGGCAGACGAGGCAGACTCAAAATCTGTTGTTGGCAACAACGTATGGGTTCAAGTCCCATCACCGGCATGTACATACAAGCGTGTAGATTCTTTCAGATAATACACGCTTCTTTTTTATACGTGCAGAGAAATTAGCTGCTGACGCAGCACGCGGCTCGCACAGCGGGCAGGGTCGATAAATCCCCCGACCCGATTCCTCAGGGAGAAATATATGAGTAAATTTTTATATGCCTTAGTAGGTATGATTGCAAAAATACATAATTACATTATGCGCTTAAATGATGCCTTCGAGTATAACTTTACGGACAAAGAACTGCATTTTCTTGTAATCGGCATCCTTGGTATGTGCTTTATCTTTGTGGTATATCCGGTGTTTAAAGCGCTGGCGAAAAGCGGGCATGTCATGGTGATTGCCTGGATATATGTGTTTACCCTGATTCTTGTTATCTCTTTTGCCATTGAAATTGGTCAGAAGGTCACCGGAACGGGGAATATGGATTTTTCCGATATTATGTTTGGCATATTCGGGTTTTTAGTGCTGTTCTTTTTGTTTTCTGTGGTAAGGGCAGCTTATCATGTGATAAAAAAAGCCATTTCCCGCCGGATAAAGAAAAACAGGGAAGAAAATTGTTATACCCGTTAGCCAAATGATTTGCCAATAGGTATTCTCTGTTTCAATTAGAATAGCAAATCATTTGGCAAATGTGTATGCTCTGGAGTATAATCAGGGAGTGCGCAGCAAAAAAGCCATATACAGCGGAAGCGTAAGAACCTGCTCCCGTCTGCCTACATTATAATCTCCTAATTTGATGGCACTGTTTACATGATATTTTTCAGGATGCCGCAGAATTGTTTTTGTACTTTTCGTGTTTCCGGTAGACGCTTTTACCTCTACCAGCGTACATTCTCCCTTATATCGTATTACAAAATCCACTTCCAATCCGCTGTCCTTGCGGAAATAATACAGCTTCCGGCCCATTTTGGAAAAAATATCTGCAATGAGATTTTCAAAAATAGCTCCCTTATATCCGTAAAGATTTCCCTGCAAAATGTCGTACTGAGTTCCATCTTCCAGCATACTGACAAACAGGCCGCAGTCTTGCATATATACTTTAAACACGTCTTCCTCCACATTGCCCTCCAGAGGAAGTTCTGTAATAGTAAGATTATAGCATCGGGAGATAATACCGGCATCTTCAATCCATTGCAGGCTGCCGGCATACTTGGAAGCGGAAGAGCCTTTTTTGACAACAGAATAATTAAATTTTTTATTTTCTTTACTAAGCTGTCTCGGAATCGACTGAAAACACTCCTTAATTCGGGCTTTATCTTTTCTTTCGGCGTATTTTACCATATCATCTTCGTATGAACGGATAATATCACGCTGGATTCGCAGCACTTCATTCATTTGTTTCGTATCCACAAAGATCTGCACCGCATCCGGCATTCCTCCCACTACTACATATTGTAAAAGGAGCTGTTTCATGCGGTTGTGGAGTGCCTCTGGAACCGGCGTTTCTGTCTCCAGGCTATTTTTCAGCATTTCAATAATCGGGGCGGTTATGCCATTTGCCCACAGAAACTCTTCAAAGTCCAAAGGGTACATGTCAATCACGGTTTCCGAACCTACCGGAATGGATTTCGGTTCTTTCCCATATCCTTTAACTCCCAGCAGGGAACCTGTTCCAATCACGTCGTATCTTCCGTCGATTCGGAAAAATTTCAGGGCGGTTCGGGCTTCCGGGCAATCCTGAATCTCATCTAATACAAGGACTGTTTCACCGGCTTCAAATACGGCTTTGCTGCCCAGCAGTGCGGACAGCATCATCACAATGTTGTCGATTTCCAAAGAGCCGGAAAAAACGGAAGCGTAATCCGGGTTTTCAAAGAAATTGAGATATACCACATTTTTGTAGTTTTTTTCTGCAAAATCCAGAACGGAAAAGGTTTTTCCGCACTGCCTGCACCCTTTTATAATCAAGGGTTTATGATTTGCCGAGTGTTTCCATTGGGCCAGACTTTCTTCTATTTTTCTTTTCAGCACAGCCGTTTCCCTCCTCATCTTGTCATTTTTTTTATAATACACAAAACCGGAAACTTTTTCAAGGGACTTTTTCATAAATCATCAACTTTTTCAAGGGACTTTTTCATAAATCATCAACTTTTTCAAGGGACTTTATACATAAACCATCAACTTTTTTGAAAAAAACATTGGGATTTGCATTCCTCTTGACAAATACCATTCACTTTGATATTATAATGATATCAAAATGAATGGAGGATACAGTTATGGAAGAAAAAATCTTAAAGAACAGGAAAAACGGCATGATGGCGCTGTTTCTCATCCTTGCTGTGGAGTTAATCTGCGTGGCAGGGATTATTGCAGGAGGCATTATGACGGATGAAGAAAGGCCTGGAGGAGCCTTTTTGCTGGGTGTTTCTATTGTTGTATTGTGTGTAAGCTGGATTCCTTATTGTGGACTTAAGGTATTAAAGCCCCAGGAAGCATTGGTTTTAACATTATTTGGAAATTATGTGGGAACTATCAGGGAACCGGGATTTTACTTTGTGAATCCTTTTTGTACCAGCATCAACCCTGCGGCAAATACAAAACTTGCCCAGAGCGGGGACATCAGGCAGAAAAGATCCAGTCTGGAAATTTCAGAGGAAGGAAGCGTTACCATTTCGGCGGAGGGGAGTTCCAAAAAAATCTCCCTGAAAAATATGACCTTAAGCAACGGAAGGCAGAAGATTAACGACTGCCTGGGAAATCCGGTGGAAATCGGCATTGCGGTTATTTGGAAAGTGCAGGATACCGCCAAAGCAGTATTTTGTGTGGACAATTATAAAGAATATCTCTCTCTTCAATGTGACAGCGCCCTGAGGAATATTGTCCGCCTGTATCCTTACGACGTTTCCCCTAATGTGGACACTACGGGGGACGGCATGGCAGATGAGGGAAGCCTTAGAGGCTCCAGTGAGACGGTAGCAACCCGTATCCGGGATGAAATTCAGAGTAAAGTCACAGATGCAGGGCTTGAGATTTTAGAGGCAAGGATTACCTATCTGGCTTATGCCCCGGAAATTGCTTCCGTGATGCTGCAAAGGCAGCAGGCTTCCGCTATTGTGGATGCAAGAAAGATGATTGTGGACGGCGCAGTAGGCATGGTGGAGATGGCTCTTGAGCGGTTAAATGAAAAGCAGGTGGTAAACCTGGATGAAGAGCGGAAAGCGGCAATGGTTTCTAATCTGCTGGTAGTGCTTTGCGGAAATCGGGATGCCCAGCCCATAGTAAATTCAGGAAGCCTGTACTGATATGGCAGGAAAAAAGCAGATACCCTTACGTTTATCCGAGAACCTTTATGCCGCCATTGCAGCATGGGCAGAGGATGACTTCCGCTCAGTCAACGGTCAGATTGAATATCTGCTTACGGAGTGCGTAAGGCAGAGAAAGAAGAACGGCAAATATGTTTCGGAGGAAATAGATGTGCCGCCGGATTTGGATATTTCATAGAAAAGCATTGAATTTAAAAGCCATTGGCTGTGTATTTTGCAGTCACTGGCTTTTTTAGACTTGCTAGTTTTAGTAAAATAATTTATAATTATCTTAAATATGTAATTTTATAAATTCCGGTGCAGGGGTGAAAGGATGAAAATGATGGAGAAGAGAAAAAAAGGGGTATGCCTTCTGCTTTTTGCCTGCATGGTATTTTGTATGTCATGCGGGAAAAAAGATATTTCGGAGGCACAGCAGGATACGGAAATTCCGCAGGAAAAAGATTTGATTACGGTAGGTTATGTACAATCGGGCACAGGGGCGGCATGGAGCCTTGCCAATGAGGAATCCATTAAGCAGGGATGCAGCGAGGAAAACGGGATTGAATTTATTTATAAAAATGCGGACGGTGATTTTGACACCCAGGTGGAGATGGTGCGCTCCTATATTGAAGAGGGCGTGGATGTTATCAGCTTTACCCCCATACTTTCAGAAGGGTGGGATGAGGTGTTAAAAGAGGCGAAAGATGCGGGAATTCCGGTAATTATCATGGACCGTATGGTGGATACGGAAGACGAGACCTTATATAATTGCTGGATTGGCTCTAATTTTCTGCTGGAAGGCTATAAGGCGGCAGACTGGCTTATAGAGTATATGGAAGCAAGGGATTACGTCAGAAAAAATTATAAAGTGGCCCTGTTTCAGGGAACCATCGGTGCAAGCGCAGAGACTGGCAGAACCCAGGGAGTGGAGGAAATGTTAGGCGCCGAGGGAAATTACCGTATTATATATAAGGAAACAGGAGACTTTAGTTACGACGGTGGCGTGGAAAATATGGAAAAGGTTCTGGCAAGAAACCTGGATATTGATATTTTAATCAGTGAAAACGACGATATGGCATTAGGCGCCATTGAAGTTATGGAAAAGAACGGGATTAAACCGGGAGAAGATATTGTAATCGTATCTTTTGACGGAATCCATGCGGCGTTTGAGGCAATGGTGGAGGGAAAAATAAACTGTGTTATGGAGTGCAACCCATTGACGGGAAAACTTATGGCGGAAGCGGTACATGCAGTGATAAACAAAGACCCCATAGCGAAAAAGAATTATATCCAGGAAGAAATTTTCCCGGCGGATACCGCTGCTGATTACATAGATAACAGGAAATATTAAGGGGGATTGGGGTTCATGAAACAGGAGAAGAAGCCAAAAAGCATTGCATTTAAATTAGTTTCCGGCTTTATGGTAGTAATTGTACTTATCATAGTGCTGGGTATTGTTTCTTATAACCGTTCTTCCAGGGCAATGTTGGAATCTTATGAGAAAAATATGACAGGAACCGTAAATGCAACTGCAACTTATCTGGATTTGGGAATGTCCCAGGTAAGGGCGGAGGCGCAGAAAATAATAGACAACAATGATTTTTACAATTACTACCGGGGGCATATAAAAACGATAAACCCAGGGAATATATGATGTGGAGCTCTTTGTATAATACGGTGCAGTCTGCAGCCAGTGCCAGTGACATTATTATGTCAATCAGTGTCTTTGGGGATTATGGTGACGGTATTTCTTCCGCGGGGACACTGGAAAACGGATTTTACGAGATTTTTAAACAGTCTTTTTCCCAGGATGCACAAGACGGGGTGTGGCTTTCTTCCCCCCATGAGGAGCTGGATAAAGAGTTTCAGATAGACCAGAGCCGTTATGCGGCATCTTATGTACAGTCCTTTGTAAATTTTAACGGATATGTGGTCATTGATATTAATGCCAAAGCGGTAAAAACCGTATTAAAAAACCTGAATCTGGACCAGCGGATTATTATCGGCTATGTTGCTCCGGACGGCACGGAGATTTTAAACAGGGACGAGGAGGAATCAGTATTTCCCAATATGGATTTTTACCAGAAGGCGAAATCAGGGGGTTCCCAGTCAGCTTTTGTAAAATACAACAATGAGAACTGTCTGTTTGTATATTCCCCCATTGCGGATACCGGGGCAGGGGTCTGCACCCTTGTACCGGAAAAAGTCATGCTTGCCCAGGCAAATGAAATCCGTAATCTTACCATCGGCATTGTGATTGTGGCAATTATTATTGCCGTATGTATTGCATTGTATTTTGCCCTGAATATACATAAATCTATCAGTATGGCAATTGCCGTGCTGGAAAAGGCGTCAGAGGGAGATTTGACGGGAAATGTTACCATGAAGGGCAATGATGAGTTTAGTACGCTTGGCAGCAGCATTAACGGTATGATTTCCAGCATGAAAGGACTTTTAAATAAGGTAGATTATATTAGCAGCCTGGTACAGTCCTCCACAAATGATGTGGCGGATACAACAGAGATGCTTGTCACATCATCCGATGAAATCAGTAACGCCATGTCTGAAATTGAAACTGGTACTTTCTCCCAGGCCAAGGAGGCGGAGAGATGCTTGGAACAGATGGCAGGGCTGTCGGATAAAATTAATGTTTTAACGGATAATACAAGCGCCATTGAGGTGATTTCCCATAATACAAAAGATTATGTAAACCAGGGAATTGATATTATAGCCCAGTTAGACCAGCGTTCCCATGATACCCAGGATATTACGGAAGCAGTTATTGAGGGTATCAATAAGTTAAACGAAGAATCCAAGTCCATTGGGGAGATTATTGAGGTTATCAGCGGAATTTCCGACCAGACCAGCCTCCTCAGCCTGAACGCCTCCATTGAAGCGGCAAGGGCAGGGGAATCGGGAAAAGGATTTGCCGTTGTTGCAGATGAAATCCGAAAACTTGCTGATGAATCCATGCAGGCAGTGGGGAAGATTTCTGATATTATTACACGTATTAATACCCAGACAGAAGTAACGGTGGAAACGGCAAAACGGGCGGAGCAGATTGTAGGGGCACAGCAGGAAGCCCTCTCCACCACAGTAAGTTTGTTTAACAATATTAATAAGCATGTGGAAGATTTGGCGGGCAATCTGGATGATATTACCGACGGAATTGAGATAATGTCTGCGGCAAAAGACCAGACACTTTCCGCAATAAAGAGTATTTCCGATGTGTCTGACAGGTCGGCGTCTTCCACTTCACAGGTTTCTTCCACCATATTAAATCAGTTGGAAGCAGTAAAAAATTTAAATGGCAACGCCACAACTTTAAATTCAAATTCCAAAGATTTGCTTGACGCCGTTACACAATTTAAGTTAAATTAGATTGTAAGAATATTCCCAAGGGAGAGAAAATGTAAAATGGCGACAAAGAATAATACATATGATGCAAGCAGCATCACGGTTTTAGAAGGATTAGAGGCAGTGCGGAAGCGGCCGGGCATGTATATCGGAAGCGTGTCCAGAAAAGGATTAAACCATTTAATATATGAAATTGTAGATAATGCAGTGGACGAGCACCTGGCAGGTTTTTGCGATACCATCTGGGTGACATTGGAAAAGGACGGTTCCTGTACTGTTGTGGATAACGGAAGGGGCATTCCTGTGGGTATGCACCAGAAAGGAGTATCTGCGGCCAGAGTGGTATTTTCCACCCTCCATGCAGGAGGAAAATTTGATGATTCCGTGTATAAGACAAGCGGAGGACTTCACGGAGTGGGTTCTTCCGTAGTCAATGCCCTTTCCACCAGGATGGATGTGGAGATAAGCAGCGGAGGTTTCATCCACCATGACGGATATGAGCGGGGAATACCTGTGGTGGAATTAGAAAACGGACTGCTCCCCAAGATTGGCAGGACAAAAAAGACAGGCACAAAAATCAATTTCACCCCAGACCCGGAAATATTTGATAAAACAAGATTTAAAGAAGATGAAGTCAAGAGCAGACTTCATGAAACGGCATATTTAAATCCTGATTTAACAATCATTTATGAGGATAAACGGAGTGAGGAGACGGAACATATTGAATATCACGAGGAAGAGGGGATTATCGGTTTTGTAAAAGACATAAACAAAAATGCAGAGCCAATCCATGACGTGGTATATTTAAAAGGGGAATCCGAGGGGATTACCGTGGAAGCGGCTTTTCAGTATATTAATGAATTTCATGAAAATGTGCTGGGATTCTGCAACAATATATACAATGCGGAAGGAGGCACGCATTTAACAGGATTTAAAACCACATTTACCACGGTCATTAACCAGTATGCGAGAGAACTTGGAATTTTAAAGGAAAAGGATGCCAATTTTACCGGCACGGATGTGCGCAACGGCATGACGGCAGTGGTATCCGTAAAACATCCTGCTCCAAGATTTGAAGGACAGACAAAGACAAAATTAGACAACCAGGATGCGGCACGGGCAACGGGAAAAGTTACCGGGGATGAGATTCAGTTATATTTTGACAGAAATTTAGAAACCTTAAAATCAGTAATCGGATGCGCGGAAAAAGCAGCAAAAATTCGTAAGACAGAGGAAAAAGCCAGGACAAATCTCCTTACAAAGCAGAAATTTTCTTTTGATTCCAATGGGAAACTGGCAAATTGCGAGAGCAGGGACGCCTCTATCTGCGAAATTTTTATTGTGGAGGGAGATTCTGCAGGTGGCTCTGCCAAAACAGCCAGGGACAGGAATTTCCAGGCAATTCTGCCTATCCGGGGTAAGATTTTAAATGTGGAGAAGGCAAGCATTGATAAAGTTCTTGCCAATGCCGAGATTAAAACCATGATAAATGCCTTCGGATGCGGATTTTCCGAAGGGTACGGCAATGATTTTGATATTACAAAGCTTCGGTATGATAAAATTATTATTATGGCAGATGCGGACGTGGATGGGGCGCATATTTCCACCCTGCTTCTTACATTATTTTATCGTTTTATGCCGGAGTTGATTTTTGAGGGGCATGTGTACATTGCCATGCCGCCCCTGTATAAAGCAATTCCTTCCAGGGGGGAAGAGGAATATCTGTATGATGATGCCGCTTTAGAAAAATACAGGAAACGCCATAAGGGAAGTTTTACCCTTCAAAGGTATAAAGGGCTTGGTGAGATGGACGCGCAGCAGTTGTGGGAGACCACCTTAGACCCTGCCACACGGATTTTAAAACGGGTGGAAATCGAGGATGCAAGGATGGCGTCGGATGTAACGGAAATGCTTATGGGGACGGATGTGCCTCCCAGAAAAGCGTTTATCTATCAACATGCAACAGACGCGGAGTTAGATGTATAACAGCCAGGATTTTGGCAGGCAGATGACAGGAGCTGCTTAGATTAGGAAGGAATATGACATGAACGAGACAGAACAGATTATCCGCACGGAGTATTCGGATTTAATGCAGAAATCTTATATTGATTATGCTATGAGCGTTATTGTGGCAAGGGCGCTCCCGGATGTAAGGGACGGATTAAAGCCGGTACAGAGAAGAACGCTTTACGATATGTATGAATTAGGGACAAGGTATGATAAGCCTTACCGTAAATGTGCCCGTATTGTGGGGGATACCATGGGTAAATACCATCCCCACGGGGACAGTTCCATTTACGGGGCGTTAGTAGTGCTGGCCCAGGATTTTAAAATGGGAATACCCTTAGTGGACGGCCACGGCAACTTTGGTTCCATCGAGGGGGACGGGGCTGCTGCCATGCGTTATACGGAGGCAAGGCTCCAAAAAATCACCCAGGAGGCATATCTGGCGGATTTAGATAAGGATGTGGTGGATTTTGGGCCAAACTTTGACGAGACGGAAAAGGAGCCTTTAGTCCTCCCGGTAAAAGTTCCCAATCTTCTGGTAAACGGGGCGGAAGGAATTGCCGTGGGCATGGCCACCAGCATTCCCACCCACAATCTGGGGGAAGTGATTGAAGGGGTCAAGGCATATATGAAAAACCCGGATATCAATACGGAACAGATGATGAAATATATACCAGGGCCGGATTTTCCCACCGGGGGAATTGTGGTAAATAAAGATGAACTGGTAAAAATTTATTCCACCGGCACAGGTAAGATTAAAATCCGGGGAAAGGTGGAAATTGAACAGGGAAAAGGCGGAAAAGACAAGATTATTATTACGGAAATTCCCTATACTATGATAGGGGCCAATATTGGGAAATTCTTAAATGATGTTTATAATTTAGTGGAAACCAGGAAAACTACGGATATTACAGATATTTCCAACCAGTCCTCCAAAGAGGGAATCCGCATTGTCATTGAGTTAAAGCGGGGGGCTGACCCGGAGAAGCTGTGCAACCTTCTGTATAAGAAGACCAGGTTAGAGGATACTTTTGGGGTGAACATGCTGGCAGTGGCGGAGGGAAAGCCTGAAACCATGGGGTTAGTGCCCATCATCCGCCATCATGTAAACTTTCAATATCAGCTTGCAACCAGAAAATATAATACACTTTTAACAAAAGAATTAGAGAAGAAAGAAGTCCAGGAAGGGTTGATAAAAGCCTGTGACGTTATTGATTTAATTATAGAGATACTCAGGGGAAGCAGGAATGTAAAAGAGGCGAAAGCCTGCCTGGTAACAGGAGATACAGGAAATATTAAATTTAAAAGTGAGAAATCAAGAAGGCAGGCGGCAAAGCTTTCTTTTACGGAGAGACAGGCATCCGCTATTTTAGAGATGCGTCTTTATAAATTAATCGGCCTTGAAATTGAAGCCCTTATGAAAGAACATGAAGAAACTTTAAAACATATAGCAGAATATGAAAAAATCTTAGGAGACAGAGGGGTGATGGCAAAAGTTATTATTAAGGAGTTAGATGCCATTAAGAAGGCATATGCCATGCCCAGAAAAACCCTTATTGAGAACGGAAAAGAAATTGTTTTGGAAGAGCCTGAAATGGAAGAGATGGATGTGGTATTTTTAATGGACCGTTTCGGTTATGCCAGAACCATTGATGTAACTACTTATGAGAGAAACAAAGAGGCTGCGGACGGAGAGAATAAGTATGTGATTACCTGTAAAAATACGGATAAGATTGGTATTTTTACCAACGAGGGCCAGATGCATCTCTTAAAAGTTACAGACCTGCCCTATGGAAAATTCCGTGATAAAGGGCAGCCCATTGATAATATCAGCAATTATGACAGCAGCAGGGAAACTGTTATTTTTGTGGCATCCTTAGAGCAGATGAAAAATGAGAAAATGATTTTTGCCACAAAGACAGGTATGTTGAAACTGGTTGCAGGGGAAGAATTTCATGTGTCAAAGCGCACCACGGCAGCCACAAAGTTAAATGATAATGACCAGGTAATACGGATAGCATTTTATGAAGAGGGGGAGCATGTGATTATGCAGTCCCAAAAAGGCATGTTTCTTCGCATTGAGGCGGATACCATACCGGAGAAGAAAAAAGGTGCGGTGGGTGTAAGAGGCATCCGTTTAGGAACAGAGGATTTGCTGGAAGAAGTGCATTTTTTACTTCCCGGGGAAAGTAAAACCGTGAAGTTAAAAGGAAAAGATTTAGAGCTGAACCGCCTTAAAGTGGGCAATCGGGATACTAAAGGGGTAAAACATACTTAAGGGAGAAAAATCCATGAATTACCGGCAGGCAAAGGCATATCACAGGGAAGTGAAAAAATACGGAAGTATTCTTGGGCTTGATAATATTAAAAGATTGATGTATGAATTAGGTGATGTGTGGAAATCACTAAATATAATTCATGTTGCAGGCACAAACGGGAAAGGTTCTGTCTGCTGTTTCCTTGCCTCCATGTTAAAGGAAGCAGAATATAAGACAGGATGGTATAGTTCCCCCGCAGTTTTTTCCCTGCGGGAAATGTATAAGGTGAATGGGAAAGAAATCAGTGAAGATGAGTACGGAATTTGCATGGGGCAGGTGAAAAAGGCATGTGATGCCATCGTTGCCAAAGGATACCCTCATCCCACAGTATTTGAAATCGAAACGGCATTGGCATTTTGCTGGTTTGCCAAAGAAGAATGTGACGTGGTGATTTTGGAGGTAGGCATGGGAGGAAGGGAAGATGCTACCAACCTGATAACCCATCCCCTATGCAGTGTAATTACGTCCATTAGCAGGGACCATATGAAATTCCTTGGAGATTCCGTTGCAGAAATCGCAAAGGCAAAAGCCGGGATTATAAAAGAAGGATGCCCTGTGGTTACAATACAGCAGAAAAAAGAGGCAGAGGAAATTTTAAACGCATGTGCGAAAGAGATGCATGCCCCTTACTATGTGGCAGACAGTATCTTAAAAAGCCAGGTGTGTAATGGCCTTCGGTATTTTACCCATCCCGTGATAGGGGAAGTACAGTTGTCCATGCTGGGCTTTTATCAACTGGAAAATGCATCCCTTGCCATAGAGGTGATGGAAGTCCTTAAAAGCAATCCTTTCAGAATCAGGATTACAAAGGAACAGATGAAAAAAGGATTAAAAAATGCCTTTTGGCCGGGAAGGTTTGAGTGTTTGTGCAGGGAGCCTCTTTTTTTTATTGATGGCGCCCATAATCCGGATGGAGCTGCAAAATTAAAAGAAACATTAATAGAAAGTTTTTCGGGAAAAAGGAAAATCGGCATTATGGGTGTAATGGAAGATAAAGAATATGAAAGTATTCTGCATATGCTGCTCCCCCTATTTTCCCGGATTTATACAGTGACACCGGATAATCCCAGAGCCCTTTCCAGTGAAAAATTAAAAGATGCCATAATAAGCCAGGGAGGGAAAGCATGTGCCTGCGAGACAGTAAAAGAGGCAGTGGAGCTGGCATATGAGAAAGCCGAAAAAGAAAATGGCATGGTCATGGTTTTCGGCTCATTGTATTATCTAAACGAGGTAAAAAATGCATTGCAGGAATTCACAGGTGATGAAGGAAAAATTAATTAAAAATATATTATATGGAGAATTTGGCATAGAAAAGGAGTCCCTGCGGGTGACGGAGGATGGATTTTTAGCGGATACCAGCCATCCTTATATGGAGGAAGAGGGCATCAGCCGGGATTTTTCCGAGAGCCAGCTAGAATTTATCAGCCGGGTGTACAATACCATAGAAGAGGCATGTGAAGAAATATGTTATCTCCAGAATCTTGTGGAGGATAAGATAAAAAACCGGGACACAGGAAGGGAGTATGTGTGGACATATTCCAATCCCCCATTGTTTGGGGAGGAAGGAAGTATCCGTATTGCAGAGTTTGGGGAGAATACCCAGGGGAAAACAACATACCGTCAGTATCTTTCTGAAAAGTATGGCAGGACAAAAATGCTTTATTCCGGCGTACATTTAAATTATTCCCTGCCCATGTCCTTTTTCTGCACAATGAAGGAAATTACAGGAAAAGAAATTCAGGATTTAAAAAATGCATGGTACTTAAAGCTGGCAGACTGCATGATGCATGACAGTTGGTTAATTGTAGTTTTAACATCTGCAAGCCCTGTGGCAGAAGAAGGGTTTTTGCGTCAGTTAGGCGTTCCTTATAATCAATGGCATGAATTTGCTTCTTTCCGCAACAGTGAATATGGATATTGGAATCTTTTTCTGCCCCAATTGTGTTATAATACATTTGAAGCATATTTGGATGCCATCCAAAGTTATGTGAAGACGGGAATGATATCTTCCATTCAGGAGTTGTATTATCCCATTCGGCTAAAACCTAAAGGGGAAAATTCATTTGAAAATTTAAAAGAAAATGGAGTCAACCATATAGAACTGCGGATGTTGGATTTAAATCCCATGTGCTGTGCAGGGGTGGCAAAGAAAGATTTAATTTTTATTCATCTTCTTTTATCTTACCGGATAGCAGGGATGTTAGACGGTGAGGGAGAACCTTTAAAAAAAGTGGAGGATGGAGAGAGGATTCTTTTGCACCGGGAAGCGGCAAAACGGGATTTCTTAGAAAAACAGCCGGATTATAAAGAGAAGGCACTTGCCATATTAGCAGGTATGGATAAATTTTATTATGATTTAAAAGAGAGTAAGAAAGGCTATATTCCCAGGGGATACCATATCCATGAAATTATCAGTTTTCAGAGAGAGAAGATTACAAATCCTGCATCCCGGTACAGCACGCAGATAACTGAAAAATATAAAGATAATTATATTTATTCCAGAATGCAGGAGATAAAGGAGAAATAGATAGAATGAAGAAGACGGTTTTGTTTGATTTGGACGGAACGATTATCAATTCGGAGGAAGGGATTACCAACTGTATCCGTTATGTGTTAGACTATTGGGGAATGGAACATCCGTCCCAGAAAGATTTGCTCTGTTTTATCGGTCCGCCCCTCAGGGAGCAGTTTATGAATGTTTTCGGGTGGAGCCACGAAAAGGCAGAAGAATCTGTGATAAAGTTTAGAGAGAGGTTTGACAAAATCGGTTTGTATGAGTGTGAATTGTATCCCGGAATCAGGCAGCTCATTGAAGAACTGCATAAAAAGGGGTTCCAGGTTGCCTTAGCTTCATCCAAACATGAGGACGCCTGTGTAAGAATCATTGAGCATTTCCACTTAGAGCCTTATTTTGCAGGAATTTTCGGTTCAACCAGGGACGGAAAAATTTCTGCAAAAAAGCAGGTGTTAGAGGTGGCGTTAAACAAGCTGGGAGCGTCAAAGGAAGAATCCCTATTAATCGGGGATACCAGATTTGACGTGTTAGGGGCAAAGGAAGCCGGTATAGACTGTATCGGAGTTACATATGGCTTTGGAACAAGGGAAGAACTGCAGGCGGCGGGGGCGGCGGCAGTGGCAGATACGGCGGAGGAGGCAGGAGATTATATTGAAAGAATCTAACGTAATGCGTTCCTGGGGTATTATCTATCCTGTGGGAATCTACTTTGTAGTGACGGCGGTTGTATTATTTATTTTAGATTTTATTTTGCCGGATACAATAAATAACAGCCTGCTGCGACAGATGATTACTTCCGTGGCAGTGCTCCCCTTCCTCTATTCCTTTTACCGTCAGGACGCACTTCTTTGGGGGGAACAGGAAAGCTTCCTGCAAAGGGTAAAACTTACGGGAGGAGAATGTAAAATTATCATTTTATTATTTTTTGGAGCCGGAATTTTTTCCCTGGGATGGAATAATATCCTGGGGCTGATTGGCATTGAGGAGTATTCCGCCAGTTATCATCAGATTCGGGAAACTTTTTATATGGGGAAATTACTGCTGGAATTTTTTGCCGTCTGTGTGGCGGCGCCTTTGGCGGAGGAACTTTTGTACCGGGGTATAGTCTATAAAAGGGCAAGAGACTGGCTGGGAAAGAAATGGGCAATTTTACTTTCCGCAATGATATTCGGTTTGGTTCACCTGAATCTTGTACAGTTTGTATATGCGGCAGTGTTTGGCATTTTGCTGGCTGTCTTTGTGGAGGAGACGGGGAAACTCCACAGCGCTGTTTTCGCCCATGCCGCAGCTAATTTAACTTCTCTGCTCAGGGCGGAAACAGGAATCTTTTCCTTTATGGATGAGAGCCGGGCAGTGACCATTGTGATGACGCCCTTATTGCTTTTGGCGGCGGCAGCATTTTTCTTTCTGGCATGGAAAGTGAAATGCCATGCTGCGCTTTCAGATTGATACATGCTGCCTGTGGCAAAGTTGTATACAGGGGAAAAATAATATTAAAGGGAGGTTTTATTTATGCAGGAAAGAAATGGAAAAAAAGGGTTGGCTTTATTGTTGGCGTTGGTACTTATTTTTACCACGGTGTGGATTCCCATACCGGTTCAGGCAGCGTCTGTGACAATCAGCCAGAAGTCACTTACCCTTACCGTGGGGGAGACGAAAAAGCTGAAAGTATCCACCACGCTGAAAGGGAAAATCACCTGGAAGAGTTCAAACAAGAAAGTGGCTACGGTATCTTCCAAGGGGAAAGTTACGGGAAAAGCTCCGGGAACCGCCAGGATTACGGCTAAGATTAAAGGGAAAAAAGCAACATGCAAGGTGACGGTTAAGAAAATAGGCTTGAAGGCCCAGGCAAAGAAAAATGCCAAAACCTACAAAAAACAAATTAAAGCCATTTTAGGATACACCAATCAGTATCGGAATCAGGCAGGGACAGAAAACCTGAAATTAGATGCCAAACTGACGAAGGCTGCCTGCTATCGTTCTTTGGAGATGGCAAAAGCAAAAAAGTTGTCCCATGAAAGGCCGGACGGTACAAGCTGTTTTACCATATTAAGTTTTTACGGCGCAGCCTACCATACCGCCGGGGAGAATATAGCTTATACCAAAGGATATGGAATAAGCCCGAAGACAGTAAGCGAAATGTGGTATAATTCTCCGGGGCACAAGGCAAATATGTTAAACGCCGGCTTTAAGAAAATCGGTATCGGGATTGCCGTGGCGGATGACGGAAGCGTGTATTATACCCAGTTGTTTACGGATTAATCATACGGAGTATCTGAAAAACAAAAAAGAATCTTATATCCATCAGGATGTCTGTGAAATAAATTTTTCCAGGCATCTTTTTTTCACCTAAATTGTTCCAAAAACGCTGTCTTAAAGAGAAAATTAGAATAGTTATCAGATAATAATAAGATAGATATGTAAGTTATCATATTATCTGACAACTTAACGAAAAAATTTGTTTACAACAGAAATGAAAAGTAGTATGATGTGTTTTAGAAAAATTTTCACCAGGAGCAGTGGAAGAAAGGATGAGGATATGAAAGATAAATGGAAAGAAACAGCCGCAGCCGGCCAGGGTTTGTACGATAAAAGTTTTGAACACGACAACTGCGGTATCGGCGCTGTGGTAAATATCAAAGGCATCAAAACTCATGATACGGTGGCAAATGCCCTGAAAATTGTGGAGAATTTAAAGCACAGGGCAGGGAAGGATGCCGACGGCAAAACCGGTGACGGCGTAGGAATCCTCCTTCAGATTTCCCATAAATTTTTTACAAAGGCACTAAAGCCCTTAGGCATAGATTTAGGGGAGGAGAGGGACTATGGCATCGGCATGTTCTTTTTCCCTCAGGATGAGTTAAAGAGAAACCGGGCAAAAAAGATGTTTGAGGTAATCGTAGAAAAAGAGGGAATGGAGTTTTTAGGATGGCGTGATGTGCCCTGCGACCCGGACAAACTGGGGAAAAAGGCCGCAGACTGTATGCCCTATATTATGCAGGGATTTGTGAAACGCCCCAAAAACGTGGAAAAGGGACTGCCTTTTGACAGGAAACTCTATGTGGCAAGGCGTGTGTTTGAACAGTCCAATGATGATACTTATGTAGTGTCATTATCCAGCAGAACCATTGTATACAAAGGTATGTTTCTCGTGGAGCAGCTTCGTTTGTTTTTTGCGGATTTGCAGGATAAGGATTACGAGTCAGCCATTGCAACGGTACATTCCCGTTTTTCCACCAACACAAATCCTAGCTGGGAGAGGGCACACCCCAATCGTTTTATTGTACATAACGGGGAGATTAACACCATCAAAGGAAATGCGGATAAAATGCTTGCCAGGGAAGAAACCATGGAGACAGGCTTCCTAAAAGGAGAACTGCAGAAAGTCCTTCCGGTGATTAACAGCGAAGGTTCCGATTCCGCCATGTTAGACAACACATTGGAGTTTCTTGTAATGAGCGGTATGGATTTGCCCCTGGCTGTTATGATTATGATTCCGGAACCCTGGGCAAACAACAAGGCAATGCCCCAGAAAAAAAGGGATTTTTACCAGTATTATGCCACCATGATGGAGCCCTGGGACGGGCCTGCGTCCATTCTTTTTTCCGACGGGGATATGATGGGGGCTGTCCTTGACAGAAACGGCCTTCGTCCTTCCAGATATTATATTACAAACGACGATTATCTGATTTTATCCTCCGAGGTGGGAGTGCTTGAAATAGAGCCTGAAAAGATTCTTGTAAAAGAGAGGCTCCGCCCCGGCAGAATGCTGCTGGTGGATACCAGGCAGGGCAGGGTCATTGATGATGAGGAACTGAAAAATATCTATGCCGACAAACAGCCATACGGGGAATGGTTAGACAGATACCTGATAAAGCTGGAAGATTTGAAAATTCCAAATGAACGTGTGCCGGAATATACCAAAGAGGAACGGCAGAAACTGCAAAAAGCCTTTGGCTACACCTATGAGTCACTGCGGGAGGCGATTCTTCCCATGGCAAAAAACGGGGGAGAAGGAACTGCCGCAATGGGAATTGACACACCTTTGGCCGTATTGGCAGGGGACAGGCAGCCGCTTTTTAACTATTTTAAGCAGCTTTTTGCCCAGGTGACAAATCCTCCCATTGATTCCATCCGGGAGAAAATAGTTACCTCCACCACCGTTTATGTGGGTGAAGACGGAAACCTGTTGGAAGAAAAAGCAGAAAACTGCCATGTAATCAAGGTAAACAACCCAATTCTTACCAACACGGATTTAATGAAAATAAAATCCATGAAAGTAGAAGGGTTTAAAGTGGCGGTTCTTCCTATTATTTATTATAAAAACACCAGTCTGGAAAAGGCGCTTGACCGCCTGTTTATGGAGGCGGACAGGGCTTACAGGGACGGAGCCAACATCCTGATTCTCTCCGACAGGGGAGTGGATGAAAACCATGTGCCCATTCCTTCCCTCTTGGCAGTTTCCGCTTTACAGCAGCATTTGGTAAGGACAAAAAAGAGAACCTCCCTTGCCATGATTTTAGAGTCGGGAGAGCCCAGGGAAGTCCACCATTTTGCCACTCTCTTAGGGTACGGCGCCTGTGCCATCAATCCTTACTTAGCCCTTGAGACGGTAAAACAGCTTGTGGATGAGCATATGTTAGACAAAGACTACTATGCGGCAGTGAACGATTACAACCATGCCATTATCTCCGGCATTATAAAAATTGCCTCCAAAATGGGGATTTCCACCATCCAGTCCTACGAGGGCTCCAAAATCTTTGAAGCCATCGGCATTGACGCAGGGGTAATTGACAAATATTTTACCAACACCGTAAGCCGTATCGGAGGCATTACATTAAAAGATATTGAGGAGGACGTAAACGAGCTGCATTCCACCGCCTATGACCCATTAGGGTTTGAAACGGATTTGACTTTAGACAGTAAGGGCAGGCATAAGATGAGAAGCGGTGCAGACCCCCATCTTTACAACCCGGCAACCATCCATCTCTTACAGCAGTCCACCAGGCGGGGGGATTACGGTTTATTTAAGGAGTATACAAAACTTGTCAATGAAGAAGAAAAAAACGGATGCTTAAGAGGTTTAATGGATTTTCGTTTTCCAAAGAAAGGCGTGCCCATAGAGGAAGTGGAAAGCGTGGATTCCATTGTCACCAGGTTTAAAACAGGCGCCATGTCCTACGGCTCCATTTCCCAGGAAGCCCATGAGACTCTGGCAATTGCCATGAACCGCCTCCATGGAAAATCCAACTCCGGGGAAGGTGGAGAGGATGCGGAGCGCATTGCCAGCAAACATACAAATAAGAACAGATGTTCCGCCATCAAGCAGGTGGCAAGCGGCCGATTTGGGGTAACCAGCCGTTACTTAGTCAGTGCCGACGAAATCCAGATTAAAATGGCACAGGGGGCAAAACCGGGGGAGGGAGGCCATCTTCCCGGGAAAAAAGTATATCCCTGGATTGCAAAGACAAGGCTTTCCACCCCGGGAGTGGCTTTGATTTCACCGCCTCCCCACCACGATATCTATTCCATTGAGGACCTGGAGCAGTTGATTTATGATTTGAAAAATTCCAACCGCCAGGCAAGGATTACCGTAAAACTGGTATCCGAGGCAGGAGTTGGAACCGTTGCGGCAGGGGTGGCAAAGGCAGGAGCACAGGTTGTATTGATTTCCGGCTATGACGGAGGCACAGGAGCAGCCCCCAGCAGTTCTATCCACAACGCAGGGCTTCCCTGGGAGCTTGGGC
>CANRJF010000033.1 GCA_947630855.1 uncultured Lachnospiraceae bacterium | reverse complement strand
CTCGGCGCTTCATCAGCTCCGGCGGTTTGGGGACCATGGGCTTCGGCCTTGGGGCAGCTATCGGCGCCCAGGTGGCAAACCCGGATAAACAGGTAATCAACATTGCCGGGGACGGATGTTTCCGCATGAATATGAACGAGATGGCAACGGCGGTAAGGGAAAAACTGCCCCTGATAGAGATTGTCGTCAACAACCATGTACTGGGAATGGTAAGGCAGTGGCAGAATTTGTTTTACGGGCAGCGTTATTCCGCCACGGTGTTGGATGACGGCATGGATTATGTAAAACTGGCGGAGGCAATGGGAGCCACAGGATATCGGGCTGCTACAAGAGAGGAATTTGACCGTGCCTTAGATGCAGCCCTGGAAGCTGAAATGCCGGTACTCATTGACTGTATCATTGACCAGGATGATAAAGTATTTCCAATGGTAGCGCCGGGAGCAGCCATCAGCGAAGTATTTACGGAAGAGGATTTGCCTTGATAAATAACTGATGCACACGATTGCGATAAGAAGGCCGTTTTCAGCGGCTCGCAATCGGCGCAACAGGAAACGAATAAATTCGTTTCCTATGCTATACTATTAAAGGTTTTGTATTCATAACAATAGATATGAGTAAAAAATACAAAAAATGAGGAGGAGAAAAAATGAGCAGAGTTTACAATTTTTCCGCAGGGCCGGCAGTTTTGCCGGAAGAGGTATTAAAGGAAGCAGCAGAGGAGATGCTGGATTACAGGGGCACAGGCATGTCTGTTATGGAGATGAGCCACCGCTCCAAGGCATATGATGCCATTATCAAGGAGGCAGAGGCAGATTTAAGGGAACTTATGAATATTCCTGACAATTACAAAGTATTGTTTTTGCAGGGGGGAGCGTCCCAGCAATTTGCCATGATTCCTATGAATTTGATGAAAAATAAGAAAGCTGCCTATATCATCACAGGGCAGTGGGCAAAAAAGGCATGGAAAGAAGGCCAGATATACGGGGATGCCGTTGCAGTGGCTTCTTCTGAGGATAAAACATTTTCCTATATCCCTGACTGTTCCGATTTGGATATTCCTGAGGATGCGGATTATGTGTATATCTGCGAAAATAATACGATTTACGGCACGAAATTTAAGACACTTCCAAATACGAAAGGGCATACGCTGGTTGCAGACGTATCTTCCTGTTTTTTGTCCGAGCCGGTGGATGTAACAAAATACGGCGTGATTTATGGCGGAGTCCAGAAGAATATCGGCCCTGCCGGAGTTGTGATTGTAATTATCAGGGAGGATTTAATCACGGAGGATACCCTGCCCGGTACGCCTACCATGTTAAAATATAAGACTCATGCAGACGCACAGAGTTTGTATAATACACCGCCGGCATACGGCATTTATATCTGCGGCAAGGTATTTAAGTGGTTAAAGAAAATGGGCGGTCTTTCCGTTATGAAACAGCGCAACGAGGAGAAGGCAAAGATTCTTTATGATTTCTTAGACGAAAGTAAGTTGTTTAAAGGTACGGTAGTACCGGCTGACCGTTCCCTTATGAATGTTCCTTTTGTAACAGGAAATGATGAACTGGATGCCAAATTTGTGGCAGAGGCAAAGGCGGCAGGCTTTGAGAACTTAAAGGGACACAGAACCGTAGGCGGCATGAGGGCTTCCATTTACAATGCAATGCCGAAAGAGGGCGTGGAAAAACTGGTAGCGTTTATGAGAGAGTTTGAGAAGAACAATGCATAGTATGTAAGAGAGGAGAAAGTAAATGTTTCAGTATACATGTTTAAATCCCATTGCAGGTGTGGGATTGGATTTGTTTTCAAAAGATTACAAAAAAGTGGAAGATTTAAAAGATGCTCAGGCAGCATTGGTTAGAAGTGCATCTATGCATGATTTGGATTTGCCGGATACATTACTGGCAGTGGCAAGGGCAGGCGCCGGAGTAAATAATATACCTTTGGATGAATGCGCCCAGAACGGGATTGTAGTATTCAATACGCCGGGGGCTAATGCCAACGGTGTAAAAGAGATGGTGTTTGCAGGAATGTTATTGGCTTCCCGTGACATTATCGGCGGCGTGGAATGGACAACAGCCAACAAAGACGATGAAAATATTGCAAAGACGGCGGAAAAGCAGAAGAAAAATTTTGCAGGCTGTGAGATTTCTGGCAAAAAATTAGGTGTGATTGGACTGGGCGCCATCGGCGTATTGGTGGCAAATGCGGCAACCCATATGGGAATGGAAGTATATGGATATGACCCCTATATTTCCGTAAACGCGGCATGGAATTTATCCCGGAATGTAAAACATATCAGCAATGTGGAGGAAATTTATAAAGAGTGTGATTATATAACGATTCATGTGCCGCTTTTGGATTCCACGAAAGAGATGGTTAATGAGGAAGCTATTAACATGATGAAAGACGGTGTAGTGCTTCTTAATTTTGCCAGGGATTTGCTGGTGGACGAAAAGGCAGTTCTTGCTGCAATTGAGGCAGGAAAGGTAAAAAAATATGTATCTGATTTTGCCAATCCCACAACAGCAGGTCAAAAAGGTGTGATTTTAACTCCCCATCTTGGAGCTTCCACCGAGGAGTCGGAAGATAACTGTGCGATGATGGCGGTAAGGGAAATCAGGGATTACCTGGAAAACGGCAATATTGTACATTCCGTTAATTATCCTGACTGCAATATGGGAGGATGCGATAAGGCAGGGCGCGTGGGCATTCTGCATAAAAACAGCAAGGGCACCATTGCCAAATTTACCACAGTTTTTGGCAATGCGGATATTAATATTGAGGATATGACAAATAAATCAAAAGGGGATTATGCCTATACCCTTTTAGATGTGGGAACGCCTGTTACAGAATCCGTTGTAAAGGAATTAGAGACAATTCCCGGAGTTACCAGGGTTCGTGTGGTAAAATAAGAAAACTGGGTAGACTGATGAAAACCCCGTTGCTTGCAGCGGGGTTTTTATTAACGTAAAAGACCCCGTATTACTACGAGATCTTCACATAATAAACTAATATCTTCTTTTAATGCCCTTTAGGCGATATTTAGAAGAGCTGAACTCTTCTGATAGTTTATTATAGATTATATTATGCTCGTAGTCAATAAAAATTATAAAACATTTGTTAAAAAATATACAATTCCTTCATTTTATTGTTTATTTTTTCCATGCTTTCTCCAGATAAAGATATATTAGCAAGTACACCTTTTAAATTGCGGGGATCAAAAATACGCATTTTACTTACGGTAGTGATCTGATTTACCAAAGCGATGCTTCCGGTTTTCATTTGAGAGATTTCATCTCCTATTTTGTTAAGATAAGATTGTTCATTCGTGTTATGTAATTGTTTTTGTTCCCATAATTCTCTTATAGGAGCTGTTGCACTAATAAAATGTCTTGCATTGGTTATTCTTTCATGGTATTCAGAACTGTTTACATCACATTTTTCTATCTCTGATAGCGATTCATAAAGCATGTTAGTATATTTAGTAAGCAGAGTCAAAGTAGCAGCAATTTCATTTTTTTCTGTGTTAAGCGATTTGGAAATCGTGTCATATTTTAATTTTAGTAAGCGGTAAATTTCATTTCCCAAATCAACACTATTGTTGTGAACTGGTTTTCCGGCTTTGCTTGAAGTAAGGGGAATAATGGTCAAAACGGGAGAATTGTGGCTATTATTGTTATCCAGCACTATACCGTAGTGCAGTCCTCCATATTCACATCCAATATTAAACCCAAAATTCAATTTTACAACATTTCCACGCTTGTACCTTATATTTTTAGTTGGGTCAAATTTTTCCTCAAAACTAATGAGCTGAGAATAATCTTTTAACCAGTAAGAGATAAGATTTGCTTTCTTCAAATGTTTTTGTGATGAGTCATTTATATAGCGTTCGAGCAAATTGTTAAGTGACTTTATGGCCTCTTTTTTGTTTTGAATTACATCTTCTTTTGTAAAACCTTTGGACATTTATTTTCTCCGTTCATTCTTTTGTGTTACTGTCTCCAAAAATATCATATTCTTACAAAAAATACAATAGTTTTTATGTATCAAAGAGAAAATTTAATCGCTTAAACATACGGTCATTACATATAAATGCCCGTTCGTGTCATTAACAAAATTTTGATTATATTTATGTCGATATATGTATATAAGGCAGGTGGTTAATATGCTGTCAATTGCAGTATGCGATGATGAGATTATAGAATGTTGCAATATGGCAAGGAAAATCAAAGAAATTCTGGAAGAAATGAAAATATCATGTATCATCCGCCAGTTTGGCAATGGCAGGGAACTATTGCAGGCCCCTGAAAGTTTCGACATTGTTTTTCTTGATATTATGATGCATGGCATGGATGGGATGGAAACAGCGCAGATATTTCGTGAGAAGGCATATGATAAGATTCTTATTTTTGTATCTTCCAGCAGAGAGTATGTGTTTGAGGCATATGACGTGGAGGCTTTTCAATATCTGTTGAAGCCAGTAGATAACAGGAAACTGAAAAATGTACTGAAAAAAGCCGTTTTAAAAACAAAAAGCCGTTTGGAGGAATTTATTATTGTCAGTAAGGAGAGACAGAAAAAGAAATTGTTTCTGGATGACATATACTATTTTGAGATTAAAGGAAGAATAGTCAATGTTCACGGGATAGAAGGTATTTTTGCATATTATGAACAAATAGGGGGATTGGAGGACAAACTGCGGAATAAAGGTTTTTTCAGGTGCCATAAGAGTTACCTCATAAATTTGAAATATGTGGATGTGTATAACAGGCAGGAAGTGATTCTGGAAAATGGAGAAAAAATCATGATTGCAAAAAGACGATATGAAGAGTTCTGCCGGGAGATACTTAAGTATATGAGGGAAAATGGAGGAATTGTATGAAACAGATTTTAGATTACGCAGATACTTTAATGGAAGCAACATATTTTCTGGGGTATGCGTGGGCGGCAGATAAATTCTGTAAAAAAATATTAGGAGCCTCAAAAAAGAATGAGTGGATGTTTATACTTTTTTCTTTTGTCGGCTGTCTGCTTTTAAATATTGCGGGCAGAAAATATTCTATGCCATACATTCTCTCAGTGATGCTAAACCATATACTTTTTATGGGATTGGTGTTATTGCTGTTTCAGGCAGGCAGGGAGAAAAAAATTCTGGCAGCTTCCATGTTAATGACATTCGTATCATTGGCGGAAAATTTCTGCGTTTCTTTTTTATCATGCCTGACATTATTTTTTAAGCATACAGTAAAAAAGATTCCTGAACCATTTTTCAGTGAGTGGGAAATAATTGGTCTGATAGACTGCGCAGGCTTATGTTTTGCGATATTGTGTATATATTGGATGTCCAGGCATCTTGAACACGTTTTTTTCGGTAAGCCTGGGAAATGGTATTATTTATTGGCTGTTCCCCTGCTTATGCTTATAGCAGTGGTGGATGTGGCAGGCTGGGGTGCCTGTAACGGCATTATGGTGAGAAGCGGGGGCAATATGGGATTGTATTATGACCAGATATTCAGTCATGCCGGAATTTGCGTGCTGACAGGATTGTCCTTGCCTGCGGCAGGATTTTATGTGTTGGGAATGGATAGGATTTATCTGGAACAGGAAAAAAGCAGCCGGTATCATTCCCAGATTGCAGTTTATAAAATGTTAGAAGAGCAGTACAGCCAGTCGGAACGGCTAAGGCATGATATGAAAAACCATATTATTGCGCTGTTGGGGCTGTTTGAGAGTAAAGAATGGGAAAAAATGGGTGAATACCTGAGAAATATGGAAAAAAGCGGTGTGAAGGACGGCGGTGAGATTACGGGAAATAAGGCAGTGGATGCACTTTTGTACCAGAAACGGAAACGTGCGGAGAAGGAAAATGTGAAATGGGAATGTGATGTGCAGATACCGAAAGTATGCTGCATAAATGAGTTTGATCTGTGTGTACTGTTTGGAAATATTCTGGACAATGCTTTGGAAGCCTGTGAAAGGCTGGGGGATGATAACAGCAGTTTTATCAGTATTCAGGCAAAACCTGTAAAAAAATGTTTTCTTCTTGAAGTAAAAAACAGTATGGACAGGAGGGAAAAATATACAAAAGGATTTACGTATAAAGAAAATATAAAAGGGCATGGAATCGGCCTTAAGAATGTAGATGATGTGGTGGGTAAATATAACGGAGCCATGAATATAGAAGACGAAAACGGCATTTTTGTGATTTCAATCCTGATACCTTTAAATGATGCCGTATGTGACATCAAACAGGCTGTTTGATACATAAATCTAATATTGCATATTTATACTGCCGAAAGAACAGATGAAGGCTAATAAAAAGGAGGCAGTGCCATGAATGCTAAGACGATGGAAGGGCTTGTTGGAGCAAGGACAAATATGAACCTTATGAATACTCCTATGCGTGTTTTCAGGGAGGCAGAACGGAGAGGCGATACGGCAGCAATGGAGAGGGCAATGGGGTATGCCTGCGATTTTGCAGACAAGGCAGAAGAGTATAAGACGGAAGCTGATAAAGGAATGGAAGAGGATGCAAAGGAGGCAAGGGAAAAAGCGAAAACAGAGCTTAAGAAGGCTATAAAGAAGCGCAGGGAAGAACGTGAAAAACTGGAAGAGAAGATTTTGGAAAATAAGAATGCAAAAAACAATACTGCAGATACCGGCACGGATATCATAGAGGTTAGTGAGGAGGGAAGAATATTATTAAAAGATAACACAGATTTGGATAATAAGAGTTCTCAGGAAATAAAGACTGAAGCGGTAAAAGAGCCTGTAATGTATACAAAAACAGGAAAGCTGGTTCATGCAGAGCAGAGCACAGGCATTTCTGCTGCTGTATAAAAAGAAAGGGAATAATTGTAGGGCAGATGATGTGAGGGAATTGTGAATTGTTTATATCAGTGGTACAATACTTATAGGGATTAGAAGAAAGTCAAGAATCAAGGATGGGAGCAGGAATTAATGAACAGAATTTTACTATTGGAAGACGATGTAAGTTTAATAGACGGGCTTTTATATTCTTTAAAGAAAAACGGATTTGAGGTAGATAGTATCCGTACAGTTGGCGAAGCCATAAATTGTCTGCCTGATATCATAAATTATGACCTTCTGCTTTTGGATGTGACTTTGCCGGACGGCACTGGTTTTGAAGTGTGTGAAAAGGTAAGGAAACAGAATGAGCGGATTCCCATTATTTTCTTAACGGCGTCGGATGAAGAAGTTCATGTGATTCGCGGACTGGATGGCGGTGGGGATGATTATATTACAAAGCCTTTCAAATTAGGGGAATTATGTTCACGTATCCGTGCATTACTCCGCAGGGCAGGAATTTCCGAAGGGGAAAAAACGTCATTCATTGAGTGCGGTGACATTAAAATTGACCTTTTAGGAAGCAGGGTATTGCTGCGGGGAAAATGCCTTGAACTGACCGGAGCAGAATACCGGCTGCTCTGCCTTTTGGTGAGAAATGCAAACCGTATTGTGACCAGGAATGTAATATTAAATGAGTTGTGGGACGGCACAGGAGATTATGTTGATGACAATACCCTATCTGTGTATGTCCGCAGGCTTCGGGAAAAAGTGGAAAATGACCCTTCCCATCCTAAACACCTGCTGACAGTGCGGGGATTTGGATACCAGTGGAAGGAGGTTTTTGCATGAGCTTTTTACATGACAGGAATGCAAAGAGATATTGTTATTTTCTTTTTTGCATAATCTTTGCCTGCTTCCTTTTGGGGACAGGCATTGTAATGTTGCAGGGGAAGGCCCTGCAAAAAATTATGTTATCACATGACAATGCAATTGTTACATCTCTTATAGACCAGGGGATTTCTAAAGATGTCATAGCGGCGGCAATCGCAAACACAGACGGCAGTGAAACGGGAGAGAGCTTTCTTGCCTCTGTGGGAAGGACAGAACAGACAATGCCAGGGCTTATTCCACTTATTTCACAATTTCAGCATAATCTGGCTCATGATATGCTGGCAATGGGAATTTTTCTGGGAATACTTCTTCTTACAGGAGCATTCTTTTTTTTATGGGAACGTGAAAGGCTGTATCAACAGGCCGCAGATGTTATTTCAGGATTTGTGGAGGGGGATTATTCTAAGCATCTGCCCCAGAGCAATGAAGGGACAATTTATCAGTTGTTTGCTTTCATAGACCGGCTTGCAACCATGCTTCAGGCTGAAAATGAAGCAGAGCGCAAACGAAAAGAATTTTTTAAAGAAACAATTTCAGATATATCCCATCAGCTTAAGACGCCTCTGGCAGCCCTTGCCATGTATCAGGAAATCGTGGAAGATGAACCGGATAATGCCCATGCGGTAAAAGAGTTTTCGGCAAAAATGCGTGTGTCTTTAAATCGTATGGAGCAGCTGATTTCTTCTATGTTAAAAATTACCCGTCTGGATGCGGGGAACATTGTGTTTGAAAAAAGAGCCTATCAGATATCGGAATTGGTTCTGCATGCCGTCAGTGAACTGACTACAAGGGCAGTCAGTGAGAAGAAAGAAATTCTTATGGACGGGCCTATGGAAGACATTGTAATCTGCGATATGGAATGGACAAGCGAGGCCATTGGAAATATTGTAAAAAATGCCCTGGACCATACGGGGGAAGGAGGAAAAATAAAGATTACCTGTGACCGTTCTTTGTATATAACCCGGATTATGATTACGGATAATGGGCAGGGTATTTCTCCTGAAGATATACATCATGTTTTTAAACGATTTTACCGAAGCAGGGATTCCCTGAATACCCAGGGTTTGGGCTTGGGACTTCCCCTGGCAAAATCCATTATTGACGGACAGGGAGGTACAATTGCCGTCCAAAGCAGCCCGGATACGGGAACCACATTCACGATTTCCTTTCTTACAAAACTGTAAGGTAAAATTCACGAAAAAGTAAGCTGGATGGGTTATCTTTGTTGAAAAGGAGGTACTGACAAAATGGAAATATTAAAAGTACAGAATTTATGCAAGACTTACGGAAAAGGCGAAGTGAAGGTGGAAGCCTTAAAGCATGTATCTTTTTCAATGGAGAAAGGTGAATTTGCAGCAATTATCGGTGAGTCCGGTTCCGGGAAAAGTACACTGTTAAATTGTATAGGGGCATTGGACACGCCCACTTCCGGCAATGTGAGCATGGACGGGCAGGATTTGTTTTCCATGCAGGAGGAAAAGAGGACGATTTTCAGGAGGCGGAATATTGGCTTTGTGTTCCAGTCCTTTCAGTTAGTGTCGGAACTGACAGTGGAACAAAATATTATGTTCCCCCTTCTTTTGGATTATCGGAAGGCTGACCCCGGGGAACTTAATGAAATTTTAGAGGTATTGGGACTGGCTGACCGGCGTTACCACCTGCCGGGCCAGTTGTCCGGCGGGCAGCAGCAGCGTGTTGCTATTGGCAGAGCTTTGATTACTAAGCCGAAGCTGATTTTAGCCGATGAACCCACGGGAAACCTTGACAAAAAGAACAGCCAGGATGTGATAGATTTGCTTACCCAGGCTTCCCGGCGCTATCAGCAGACGATACTGATGATTACCCATAACCAGAATCTGACTGCTTCCGTAGACCGAATCATGCGGGTATCAGACGGGATTCTCACTGATTTAGGAGGGATGACCAATGAAAAATTATCTTGACCTGATACCTGTTTCCGCAAAAATACACAGGAAACAGACACGTATGACAAGGCTGTGTATTATGATTTCTGTTTTTCTCATTTCTGCAATTTTTGGAATGGCTGATATGTTTCTTATGAGCCAGAAACAGCAGGCAATTCAGTCTGACGGTGCCTGGCATGCGGCATTCAAAGGATTAGATGAAGAGAAAACTGCATTGATTAAAGCCTGGCCCGAAGTGAAAACAGCCTCCCGGTATGCTGTGACAAACTATCGGCTGGACATGGACTATAAAATAGACGGAACGCAGACCGTGTTGTGTGGTTTTGATCAGGAATTTTTTGAACTGTATCCCGCCGTACATCTGATTGACGGAAACTTTCCCCGGAAGGCAAATGAGGCTCTTGTCTCTGAAAGTGTCAGAGAAAGGAAAAATTTAATGGCAGGAGATACGTTAGAAGTAACAACGCCAAAGGGCCCTTTAACTTTTCAAATCACCGGCTTTATCGAGGATACTTCAGACATGCTAAAAAACAATGCCTTTGGAATATTTATGAATACGGAAGTTTATCTTTCAAATTTTCAGGATGCAACCCTGGAAAAAGATTTTGTCTGTTTTGTAGAATTTATGCCCGGATGCAGAATACAGAACACCCTTGACCATATGAAAAAACAGCTTGGCTTTTCGGATGATGAGGTGGCAGAAAATGCAAAGCTGCTGGGTGTGCTTATGCAGAGCAGGGATAATTATATTTTGACTCTTTATTTTGTAGCATTGATTCTTGCAGTATTGGTTGCCTTTTCCGGTATGCTGATGATTTTAGGCAGCATGAACAGCAGTGTGGCAAGGCGCACGGAATTTTTTGGAATGATGCGCTGTCTGGGTGCCACTGGAAAACAGGTAAGGCGGTTTGTGCGGAGGGAAGCTCTGCTCTGGTGTAAGACGGCGATACCCATAGGACTGGCAGTCAGTATGGTCATAATCTGGATTTTATGTAATATGCTTAGACATATCAGTCCTGCTTATTTTGGGGAAATGCCGGGCTTTGGCATTAGCTGGGTGGGCATAATATCCGGCATTGTGATTGGGCTGGTAACTGTCCTTGCAGCAAGCCGGACTCCGGCAAAAAAGGCATCAAAAGTTTCACCTCTGGCAGCTGTTTCAGGCAATGGAAATACGGTGTTTGCGGCAAAGCGGGCAGCAAATACAAGACTGTTTCATATAGAAACGGCTCTTGGAATCCACCATGCGGCAGGGAGCAAAAAGAACCTGTTTCTGATGACAGTTTCCTTTGCGTTTAGTATTATTCTGTTTTTAAGTTTCAGTACAGGCATTGATTTTATGCAGCATGCACTGACACCCTTTAGGCCCTATACCCCGGATGTTTCCCTGGTCAGTAAGGAGAATCTCTGCGATATACCGGATTCGTTATTTACGGATTTGAAATCTAATCCCGCTGTCAGACGGATTTTTGGCAGGAGTTTTGCGTATGATTTGCCAATGCAGCTTCACGGCGAAGCCAAAAAGGCAATGCTGCTTTCTTATGAGGAATATCAGTTTGGCTGGGCCATAGATGACTTGCGGCAGGGCAGTATGGAAGCTGCGCAGAATGGGGAAGGTGTTCTTCTGGTTGAAAAAGCAGGATTTTCGGGGGAAGCCGGTGATGAAATTGAGATAGAGACAAAACTTGGCCCTCAAAAAGTAAAAATAGCAGGCATCTTAAGTTATGCCCCCTTTGACGCTGGGGGAGAGACAGGAACCATCATCTGTTCGGAAAATTTGTTTCGCAAATTAACGGGAGAAAATGGATACACCATTCTTGATATTCAGTTGAAAGACCAGTCGGACAGTGCAGTGGAAGAAATCCGCAGTCTGGCAGGAAGCAGTTATAATTTTTCCGACCAGAGCAACAGGGAAGTGAAGGCAGTCTACTTTTCCTTTGCATTGTTTGTCTATGGCTTTATGACAGTGATTGCGCTGATTGCGGTGTTTCATATTGTCAATAGCGTGGGGATGAGCGTGTCTGCAAGAATACACCAGTATGGAGCAATGCGGGCCATTGGCATTAGTATCCGCCAGCTTAAATTTATGGTTGCCGCAGAGACGTTTACGTATCTTATCTGCGGACTTTTCGTGGGCCTTGCGGCAGGGCTGCCTCTCCATTATTATTTGTATGGGCAGATTATTACTTCCCGGTGGGGAGATATATGGAGTATGCCGATTTCCGAATTTTGTATCATTGCTTTTGTGATGATGGGTTCAGCGGTAATTGCAGTGATTGGGCCGTTCCGCCAGATTTGCAGGATGTCAGTTGTGGAAACAATCAGCACACAATAAACAGTTTGAAAGCAGTCTTTAGGAAATCTTTAGGCTGCTTTTATATCTATGTTAATTCCCTGGATTTTTCATACTCCGGTTTTAAGGGGTGTTTTGCTTATAAATTTCTTTCAAATCATCAATGGCCATTTCAACGTCAAAAGTATGGAATCCAAGCCAGCAGTCATTCATTGTTTTAGCATCAGCGATTTTATATATTTCACGGCTGCATTCATTTGTATAGTAATGCCAATAGCGGTAGGTATACCCTGTCCAGTACATTACTTCCATTGAATAAGTAGTGCCGGCTTTTTTTAGTCCGCCTGCCTCATCATCCAGTTCTTCAAGAATATATTCCTCACCTGCCCATTGCAGCCGGTCGTAGACATCATCAAGGGCAGCGGCGGCTTTGCTGTTCATAAAAAATTCTATAAATGACGGACAATCTAATCCGGTTTTTAGTGCAAGTTCAAACAGCCGTCCCTGTATATCACAGAGTTGACGCTTTTGAAGTGTAAGATTTTCCATATTATTCACCAGCCTTTAATATTTCATCAAAAAAACGACCGTCACGGCGATATTTTCGGCAAATTTCCTCTGCCATTGCAATGCCTTTAGAACGATTTGCTTCACTTTCCAGTTTTAGTTTATCACGGTCATTTTCTGTAAGATCCTGCTCATCAAGAATTGTTATTTGTTTGCAGGCCTTTTCCGTTAAAGCCGCATATTGTCTGCCAAGCTTCAATGCCGAAAGACTGTTAATAAGTGCAAGGTCAGTAATTTCTCCATTAAAAAAACGGTCCAGGACGACAAACATTCTATCGTTGGCAATATCTCCAATAATCATGTCACAGTCTCTGCTAAAATGTGCAAAACGATTATAGATGGCTGAATGTTTTACAGGCTCCATTTTACTACGATTATATGCGACTAACAACGCCCAGTCTATTCCAGCATCCAAATCAAGAATTTTAAGTCCTGACAGATTAACGCTTAATGTATATATTTTTGCATTAGAATAATTGCATATTAAAGTAAGCGGCTGCGTTCGGTTAGTTCCCATATAAAAACCTTTACCAAAATCACAGCGTTTCCGGCTTTTGGGTGCAATAGCGCCGCGAATTCCCGATTTTGAACCATGATAAAGAGTTACGATTTTATTAGTATAGTCATTTTGGCTTATATTTAGACAGGAGCAAATTCCCTTTATATTTTCGGAGTCTTTCATAGGAACCTCCTTGGATTGCAATATGATATTTGAACGGTTTCATTATAACATTTGAAGCAGCGTAATACAATACAGCTTTCTATGCAGTAACAGTTTTATAAACCGTGATAAGTTTATTGCTTATTTTGTATGCTATGATAAAATGGAGTATGACCTATATTTTATAAAACCAATAAGTATGAATTTTAGTAGACACGAAATGTCTCATATAAGAAAACAGGGCATTGCTCGCTTTGTGTCCTGTAAATATGGGGTATAATGATGTATGTTGTTTTTGGAAAGGAGAGAAAAACAGAATTGAACCAGGTTAAAATAGGAGGCTTTATAAAAGAACTCCGTAAAGAAAAGGATCTCACACAGGAACAAATTGCGGAACAATTTAACGTATCCCGCAGAACCGTTTCCAGATGGGAAACGGGAAGCAATCTGCCTGATTTGGATATTCTTATTGAAATGGCAGATTATTATGAAGTTGAACTTAGAGAATTATTGGATGGAGAAAGGAAAGGCGAGAAAATGAATAAGGAATTAGAAGAAACTGTATTAAAGGTTGCTGAATTTGGTAACGAAGATAAGATGAAAATAACAAGACGGATGCATATACTCTTTATTGGCGGACTTATAGCAGCAGCGATATATATGGTATTATTTTTTACTGGTCATGCGGATAATTTTTTGGGAGGTTTGTGTCTGGGAATAACATTTGGAATGATGATTGTGGGAGTCATCATAACCAGCAAATATGCATCCAGGGTGAGAGCATATAAAATAAGAATTTTTCAAAAACTCAAAAACTAAAGAATATTTGACTGACACATAACTGAATAATTCATTCAAAAAGAGTTTCGGGTAAACGTTGCAAACAGGGAGATTCGGGACTCTTTTTGTTTGTAAAAGAGGTGTACCCTTTTGCTTTAAAGTATATAGACCGATAATAAAAGAAAAGGATGTGAGATGGATAAGATGAGTAAATTTGTAATTGGCATTTGTGAAGATGAAAAGTGCGTGCATGATATAGTAAAAAATCTGTTGGACAAATATGCCGGAATGCGGGAGATAGAATATGAGGTCATTCACTTTTTTTCCGGCACGGAGCTGTTAGAATCAGAGAGGGAAATAGATATGCTTTTTTTAGATATTACAATGCCTGGATTGGATGGAATTGAAACGGCAAGGGAACTAAATGAGCGGGGAATTTCTTATAAAATCGTATTGCTTACGGGAAAGACAGAGTATTTGAAAGAGGGGTATAAGGTGGGAGCCTTTCGTTTTGTGACAAAACCGATTATGGAACAGGAGTTTTTCGAGGCGGTGGATAATGTGAGAAACTGTATGCTGGGCAGAGGGGAGATTACAGTGTACCGGGACCGAATACCTTACAGGCTGCAGCAGAGAGATATACTCTACATTGCATCAGACGGGGCGCAGACGATTATCTGTACAAAGGAAATCAGTTACCGAAGCGAGAAATCCTTAAAAGAGTGGGAAGCGGAAATGGACACAAAGCTTTTTGTCCAGTGCCACCGTTCCTATCTGGTGAATCTTTCCAAAGTTGACAGGATGGAAAAGAGTAACTTATATCTGTATGGGAAATATAAGATTCCGGTGTCAACAAGGCGGAAAAAAATCGTGGAAGAAGCATTTGTGATTTATGATACGAAATACAGGTGAGAAAATGAATAAAAATGAGATTATCATAGTGGCAGGCATGCAGGGAAACATCAGGATATTTATGAGAAGAATATCCCAGTATTCTGTTTGCAAAGGACGGAGAGCTATTTGAAAGAATGGGAAAATTCAAATATTTCTCTTCAAAAGACATTCTCCAAAAAGGAGAGCGATTCGCCGATACGGAGGATGCTTATAGCGATATAATGTTGTATATTAAGTTTTAAGGAGGCATACATGGATAAGGAAAATAAAAATCAATGTGAAGAATAACTACGAAGGGCAATTGTTTTTGACAAAAAAGGACTGCCGCGGGGTCTTTGATTGGAGGGAAATAGGATGTCAATCATAACGAAAATTAGTTTTAGAAATATGAAATATAAAAAAAGCCGTACGTTTTGCACTTTTTTTGGAATGTTCATTAGCATACTTTTACTAATTATAGCATGTTTTATTTACAATTCATTACAGGCAGCATTTGGCGAATATCTGCGGAATGAAAGAACATGGGGAGGAGATGCCGGAATATATGTATATTCCCAGGATGATTTGAATGCCGTAAAAAAATCAAATTTGGTAAGGGAATCATGTGAGGGATATCATCTTGGTGCAATTTTAGATGAAAAAAATTATGTTCTATCAGAGGTTGTATATTATACAGACCTTATGTGTGAATGGATGCATTGTGTTCCGATAGAAGGAAGGATGCCTGAAAGTGAAAATGAAATCATTGTTTCAGACGATTTTTTGGAAAAAAGGGGACTTGAATATCATGATGGAATTAATATTAAGATAGAATATACGATTGCCGGGAAAGCTATACAGGATGAGTTTACAATTGTTGGATATTATGAGAGCAAAACAAGTGTGAAAGATTTGATCTTGGTTTCTGAGTCCTATTATGCTGGGAAAAAGGATGATTACATACAGAAGGGTGCAAATGAGACAGAGTTTCCGATTCTGGTTGAAGTTTTATATATAAAGAATCATTCCATTGAAGCATTGACGGAAAAATTAATAAATGAAACATCATTAGATGTAGATACCGCAGAATATATTGTCAACATAGAACTAAAGAATATATTTGGATTGGGCATGAACATAGCTGCTGTTGCTGTTGTTTTATTAATTGCCTTTATAGGATGTCTATTGATTATAAATACTTATGAGGTGTCGTTGAATAACGATATCGTTTTTTATCGTTTGATTAAAATTTTGGGGGTTAACAGAAAAGAACTGTTAAAAATAATCTTTATTCAAATGCAGATGATATATATTTTTGCCGTAATCTTAGCTGTTATCTGTGGCACTGCCGTGTCGAAAATAGTATTTTTGCCTCTGATTAATCGGACAGTATCGTTGGAACTGCCGGCAGATATTACACCAGGCGTTATCATTATTCCAATAATTTTATCTTTTCTTTTGGTGGTATTATGTACATTCCGCATTTATAATCAAATACAAAAGCATACGGGAATATATCAATCGAAAAGGAAACAAAGATATAAGAGAAAAAATGGACTGCGGTGTTCCAATTTATTATACCGGATGACATTGAGGAGAATGGGAGCACATAAAAAAGGATTTGTCCTTATAGCAACTATGTTGTTTTTAGGTGTATTACTTTGTAATGGAATTTATAGCTATGTCAAGGGATTTGATATTGAGAAATATATAAATGAGACAATGATAGCGGATTATGTCATACATTCATCTTCCTTTTCAGAGCGTGATGATAGGAAAAGACAAGGATTTGAAACAGGACAGTTAGCCGATATTTTTGAATTGGATGGAGGATATGAACATGGAGGAGCATCGGTTGAAGCAAGGAATATTGTATTAGATGCATCGGCAACGTCAAAGTTTGAGGAATTGAATATTCCATCCAGCAGTGATGAAAAAGGTAATATGTATACAAATGTGTATGGCGTTGAAAGTCTGATAGTAAGCTACATGGATGTCTTGGATGGTGAAATAGATATTGATAAATTTATGGAAGGAAATTATGTCATACTGGATAGTCTGGGATTGGAAGATACCGGAAAAAGCTGCTGGGATATAGGGGATACAGTACATTTACAAAATGATAAAGGAGCAGCAAAGGAATATCAGGTAATGGCAATCGTTACATTGCCTTATGATCTGTCTTATCAAAGTAAATGGGAGGCTAGTTCCAATATTTTTCTGCCGGAAAGTGAATGGCAGGATTTTACAGGTAAAAGTGATTATTATATGTATATGTTCAATGTAAATGAAGCCAATAGAGAATCATGGGACAAGAAATTTGAAGAAATTATAGGGCAGGGAGAAGAACTTGTCTATGAATCCGCAAAAACTAAGGCAGAGAAAAACAAAGATTATTTTAGGGAATTGAAATTGCTTATATTATTCCTGATGTGTGTAATTCTTTTGATAGTGTTAGGCGGATTTTTTAATATTATTATCAATGAAATGACAAGTCTGAAAAATGAAGTTATAAATTTACAACGGATTGGAGTTGCAAGAAATAAACTGATGATGCAGTTTGTGATGGAGGGAAGCGCTTATATATTGGCGGGAATCGTTAGTGGAGTTGTGCTTTCACCGTTTATTGTTTATTGGGTGATTTATTTTGTTATAGCAGAAAAATATGTTGTATACGTTAATAGTTTTTTGATAAATGGGGTGTACTTAATTGTTGGCATCTTAGTTGTAATCATAACAAGCATAATTTACCGAAATAATATATTAGTCAGGAAATTTATTCGTTAATTTGGAGGATAATCAATGGAGAATAATATAATCTGTCTGAAGGGAATATCAAAGATATATAGAACAGAGGCGGGAGAACAAACAGTCTTAAAAAATATCGATTTTTCAATTAATAAAGGTGAGTTTATTGGAGTTATAGGTGATTCTGGAAGTGGAAAAACCACTTTTTTGAATCTTTTGGGGGCGTTGGACACTCCTTCGGAGGGTGAAATTTATATTTTAAATAAACGTATTGATAAGATGAAGGAGGATGAACTCAGTAGTTTTCGAAGGAATCATATTGGCTATATTTTTCAGGACTATAATTTGATAGAGGAATTGACAGTATACGAGAATGTCATATTTTCAGCAAAACTGAAAGGGTTAAAGATAAATGAGAATACTGTTGCAAAATTGTTGAAGCTGCTTAAATTAGAAGAGAAAAAAGACAAATTCCCAGCACATTTGTCAGGAGGAGAGAGGCAGCGTACAGCGATTTTAAGAAGTGTTGTTGGAATGCCGGATATTATTTTGGCAGATGAACCAACGGGAAATTTAGATGAGCAGAATACACAGGTAGTAGTACAGCTTCTAAAGTTTGTTAATGACAAATTTGGCTCAACGATTTTAATGGTAACACATAATAGTAAATTAACAGAAGTATGTAAAAGGGTTGTTGCGGTAAAAGATGGAAGACTTGTAGGTTAATACAACTTGGTATTGTGGAGAGTCACTGAGGACAAATGCAGAAAATGTTTTCGGTGGCTTTCTTGTGCTATCTGGAGAAAAAGGATATATTGTTTTACATAGAACAATATGAAATACAGGTGAGAAAATGAATAAAATTGAGATTATCATAGTGTCGGTTTTGGCAATTATGGAAGATATGTCTTTTTGTTATGCAGTATTGAAAAAACGGAGAAAAAAAGTATCCTGGAAAAAGAGCGTGGGACTGGCAGGGGCGGTTCTTACATATTTTGTACTACTATTCTCTGGATATGGATATCCTGTGATGCATCTGGCTTTAGGTGCAGTGATAATGTTTCTGTTTCGGTACATATATGATATATCTTTGGGAGAATCTGTTAAGATATGGATTTTTATGTTTAGTTTGCTTGCTTTTGTGGAAGCAGTTTGCGGTCTTGTGATAAGAATTGTTCTGCCACAAAATGGTGAATTTCTGAATCTGATTTTTACTACCTTGACTGCGATATTTTTATTATGGTTATATCACTGGTTAATTGGAAGAAGGATGGATAAGGAAAAATTTCAAATTTCAACACGCTTATGGATTATGGCAGATGGATTTTTGTTATTTTATTCGTTGATGGTTGTTTATTTTATTAATTTATTAGAATCTATTCGAGTTTCAAGACTTGTTATAGTAGGAACGGTTTTAGTTTTGTTGGGAGGAGCTGGTGTATTTGGAATAGTATTGGCAATGATATATTATTTTAATGGGACAGCTAAGTATAAAACGCAGAGTGAAATGGCGGAAATGTACAACGAACAGCAGAAGGACTATTTTTTAAATCTGTTGGAGAGGGAGGAAGAAACGAGAAAATTTCGGCATGACATTTTTAACCATCTGATGGTGATACAGGATTTTTGTAAAGATGAGGATGTGCAGATAAAAGACTATATATCGAATCTTTTGAATGACAGGCAGGAAATGTTTTGCAGGCAGTTTGATGTGGGCAATGACATTGTAAACGTTATTATCAATTACTATTTTGTACCGGTGACGGAGAAATGTAATGTGGCCGTAAAAGGCCACATGAGTGAACTTCATACGATATCCAGTGTAGATTTGTGCGTGGTAGTCTCGAATCTTGTAAAAAACGCTGCGGAAGCGGCTTCCCGTGTGAAAGAAGGAAAAGGGGAAATTTACTTTTTTATCGGTGAAGGAAAGCACTATATAAAAATTAATGTGAAAAATAACTACGAAGGGGAAATTGTTTTTGACAAAAAAGGACTGCCCAGGACGGGCAGGAAAGAGAAAGACGGTCATGGCTTTGGAGTTAGAAATGTAATACAGGTTGTGGAAAAATATGAGGGAAGATGTGAGATAAGGACAGAAGATGGCTGGTATTTTGCGGATGTTTTTATGAAAATATAAGATTATGATAAGCGTTTATTGGGAAAAGTTAACGTTCGTTGGGAAAGGGGTTGAAAAAATTGTCGGAGGGATGTAAGGTGTAAAAGAAAAGCAGTGGAGGTAGGTGTATGAGAAGATTAACATTTTTCTTAAGGTTTTATAAAACACAGAAAATGAGATTTCTGGCATTGGTTTTGATTTTTGCCTTAGCGGGGGCAATCCTTTCCTGTTCCCTATTGGTATACCAAAATAATGATGTTTATGCAGAAGTACGAATACAGGAATGGAGCCATGAGAATGTACTGGTGGAGGGGGATGATGAAAGGGCAAGGGATGTTTTTGATCTGATGGAAAGAGTGATGACGGTTTTCTCTTTTGGGAGTATCCTTATCGCAGTCTGGGGCTGTACCAGCCTCATGTTTTTCCAGAACATTTCTATGCAGAAATCCCATGCCATGCTGCGGATATTCGGAATGCAAAAAAAGGATGTTTTTATCCGGGCGTGTGTGGAAGGAATCTCTTTTGGACTGCTTGGCAGTATTTTTGGAAGCATAGGAGGATACTGCCTGTTTGTACACCTGTCCCGTAAGCTCTGCAATATAGAAGCGTATATTTCAATAGTTTCCGTAGAATTAATGCAGGTGTTATGCGCCGTAATTGCTGTTCTTACGTTGATTGCTTTTTTTGGTAGTTTTATTTCCGGGCTTTTTATTTATGAAAGTTCTATTGTAACCATGCTGTACGGCAGAAAAGCGAAGAAAGGGAAAAGGACATATTTATTTTACTGTATTTTAGAATTTGTTCTTTTGTATACAGTTGTGACAGTGATGTTTTTTAAAAACTGGGCATATGTAAATTGGATGCTGCTTATATGCGGAGTGACACTTCTGATGTTGTTTGCGGTATTTTATATTGTGTTTCGGGGAATGCGCAGACAGCGAAATAAAGAGAAAAAAGTATTGGAGAAAGTTTCCGGGATAAGCTGGCGGTTTCTTTATACCAGAAGCAAACGGGACGCCATTTTGGCGGCAACTGTGTCAATTGGTGCAATTATTATATGCATTGCCCTGAATATTTTGTTTGATTTTAGCGGGGTTTTAAGGGGGGCTTTTAGTAAAAATGGGGGATATTCTACTGTTGTAAAAGTTCCAAAGATAGATGGAAATGACAAAACTCAGGAAATATTGGATAAAAATGGGTATCGTTATACAATGGGTTACTACAAAACCACCGGATTTTCAGAGATGGGAATAAAGATTGCAGAGGATGCAGCAGATGCAGTAGATGTGTTGCTGCTGGAAAAACAGACAGATGGGAATGAGCATTTCCAAGTGCCGGAAGGCTCTTTTATGGCAGAAAATTATAGCGTATACCGCTGCAATTTGAAAATGGGGGAAGAAAGCGATATTTTTGGCAAGAGATTAACATATTGTAAAAATATAAATCTAAAGGGGATTTTTCTGTTGGATTACGGCATTATTATGAACTGTAAAGATTGGGGGCTTGGCCTGGATAACACTTGGGATACGGTATATATGCTGGATATAGACAGGGAATCGGAGATAAAACTTCAGGAGCTGTTAGAAGGTGAGGTATGTGAGATAAAAACGGCTTCGGGTATTGTAGACGAACTGATGAAACTGTTGTCAGATTATTGGAGTGTTGTGGCAGCGACGGGGGTAATGCTGGTATTAGTGACGGGGACATTTTTTTACTCCATGGTCAAAAGTGACTTGCTTTCAAGAAAGAAGGAAATGTATTTGTATCAAATATATGGGGCATCCAAAAGAAAGGCGTTTTGGGTGGTGTATTTAGAATATGTTATGATTGCCTGGATTGCTTCTTTTTGTGTAGTTCTGGTTAGTATGGCTATTGGAGGAAGCCTTTTTTCCTTATTATTGGCAAGCAATTATCCTTTGTCTATTCCGGTTGTATTGATTACGGTAACATCGGTAACGTTGTTTGTGATGGTATGCTGCTATGCTGCGCAATGGATGACCGTTAGGGGCGAGAGAATAGAGATTATCAGGGATGAGTGACAGAAAACAGAAAGGAGTTTCATATGATTAGGGCGGAGCATATCAGTAAGAGTATCCCGGTTGGAAATAAAACGGAGTATATTTTAAGGGACATTTCTTTTGGGCTGGAAAAAGATACCATAACAGCCATTGTGGGGAAAAGCGGATGCGGAAAGAGCACTTTACTTTCTATTCTAAGCGGCATTGATGAGCCCTCTGCGGGAAAAGTATATTTGAATAAAAATGATTATTATGCTCTTGACAGAAGGGGGCAGGAAAAGTTCCGAAATGAAAATATTGGGATTTTGTTTCAGAATTACCACCTGATTCCAGAATTGACCTGTGAGGAAAATATTCGTATGCCTTTGGTTTTTTCCAACAAAAAAATAGAAAACGGCAGGGTGAAAAAAATGATGAAAAGCGTGGGTTTGGAAAAACAGCGCAGGCTCTACCCAAAACAGATGTCCGGCGGGGAACAGCAGCGGACAGCGATTGTACGTGCCCTTATTAATAAGCCTGCCATTTTATATGCGGACGAACCTACGGGGGCATTGGATTCCGAGACAGGAAACAGCGTGATTAAGTTCTTAGTGCAATGTGCTCATAGCCAGGGGTTGACAGTCCTGTTAGTAACCCATGATATGAGCATTGCAAATCAGTGCGATAAAATAATTAAAATGGAAAATGGTAAGATTGTGCAGTGAATATTAATAGCTATGAGAGTTTGTCCGATACATAAAGTGTAAAAAGAATTTTAAAGTTAAAACGCTATATTATTGTAGAAAGCCATGGAGGGCATAAAAGTTCTCTGGGGCTTTTATTTTGTTTGAAGGAAAGGAAAAAGATATGTTTTACACAAAACAAATAGGCCCGAACCATGAGTTAATATGCGGAGGGCTGGAAAAGAAATATTATGCGGGTAACGGTAAGTATTTTGCTTCTCCGCTCAAAGATATAAGGGAGCAAACGGTTCTTGCCGAGAAAGAAGACAGCAGTTACAACAATAACAGTTCACGTCAGCATTTGAAATATGATGACAATGTTGATTGTTATTACAGTACATATGACCTGGCAAGTTTAATATATAACAAGGAAAGTTATCTGGAGGGAAAAATAGATTCTTATGGAGATGTGGATTATTTTTCTTTCTTATATGGACAAAAGCGTTTTTATTCCAGAATGGGCATTGCCACAGAAGTAACATTTCAGCTTGAAATGCTATCCCCGGATTATGACTGCGAGTTGACAATCTATGACACAAAAGGTAATCAGGTGGGGATTGCAAAGGACAACGGAAATGGCGTGAAAGAAGTAACCCTGCCTAATTGGGACGGAATCACCACAAATTATACAGTCAGAGTTGAGGGTGGCGAGGCGCAGGGGCAGGTATACCGAATTAAAGTGAAGGAAACTAAGACAAAAAATGCAGAGAATGACAGTACAAAACATGGACAGGAACTTAAAGAAGCCAGCACTCAGGAAGAGTATGATGTGATTCGGCACAAATACCAGCAATATTATAAAGAACAGCTTGACCAATTACACAGAAAACAGTTTCAGGAACTGCCGGAGGGTGAAAAATATCAGGGAGAGTTGTCTGTGGAAGAACTTTTGGAAAAATACGGCATGGGTGAAATGCTTACAAAACAGGAACTTACATATCTAAAAATTTTTGCAGATATGACCGATTTTGAAGAGGCGGAGGCAAAGCATTCCATCCAGACGGATTTTTCGGAGGAGATAAAACAGAAAGCGGAGCAGGAAAATACTGGCAGACTCAGATGAAAAATATTCCTTACGAACAGTACGGGTTGATAAACCGTTACTATGACTTAGAAGGATTTATCAACAGGGCAACAAACGGAGAATATTCATGGAAGGATATCACAGTTGACAGCAACGGAAAAATTGGTGGATTGCCTGCAAATTTGTGCAGCATTTTTAATTCGTATGAGGCAAATGCCAGATATGAAGATTTAAGAGACAGTATTTATTTGTTGGACAGTTATAAGAATACTCAAAATATAAATGATATTTTGGGATATAAGGCAAAGTATAAGTGGGATGGTTCGGTATTGCAAGCAAATTAGGATAGTAAATATTTGCAGAAGTGAAAGGAAAGGCATTTTGATTGAAAAAGAAAGGAAAACGGCAGGGTGTAGCGCTCTGCTGTTTTTTTACGGAAAGGAGTGCCCAGGCATCTTAATAGTTGTATTTGTACCTCTTATCATCAGACGCTTGAGAAAGGTAGTGCAGATAAGTATAATTACTTTGGAGGTACAGAATGGATATTCAAATTGTGAAACAAGAAGATAAGAAATTATGTGTTGTCATTCATTGTGGAGAAATTAATGACGAAGTAATACGGTTAAAGGCACATATAGAATTATTTGATAGAATATTCAATCTTCTTTTTACACGAATATTGATTAGGAAGTGGAGTTTTACAAAAAGGCTGACAATTTTTATGCTGTCAATTAGTGCATATGAATGTGCGGGTTTTTACTGGCTTGGGTTTTTCAGGGGAAAAGGAACTTTTCTCCAATGGCTTGTGTTTGTTGGAATTGTATGTGGATTGTATTTTTGCTGTATAGTGATTTATCGGCATTATAGTAAAAGGCAGGGAGAAATATACACGCAGGCATTAAAAAAATATCAGCAGCAGAGAGGTATTACAATTGAGACGGATTAAATGAACATGCTGCCTTACCTGTGGCAGTAAGACATGTAACATTTCATCATAGAGCCAGATGCACAGTCGTAGAGACGTGGACAATATTTAAGGAGGCAATTTATGGATTTGAATGAACTACGAAATGACTGTTCGTTAAAACAAAAAAAGGGGTTGCATTTTATCATAGCTTCCGTAATTATCTGGACAGCTATTTTATGTGTTCACCTTACACAGATTCCTATATTAACGAAGAATTTTATTACTTTTTGTTGTACAGCTCCATTGATGCCGCTATCATATTTGATTTCCAAAGTAATAAAGGTGGAGTTTCAAAATAAGGACAATCCGCTTACAAATCTGGGTATTTTGCTTTCTTTTGAAGTAAGAAAAATCTTATAAAATCAAATCCCCTGTTGCTCTTCAAGTTTGCTATAAATATGGGCAGCGGATAACTCTACTGTGTCAGTGGGATGGGCAGGCTGATTAACCGTATACTGATTGGAGAGCCTAAGAAGGTTGACGGTGTAAAGACACAGAAAGTACGGATTGTTTATAATTTTGTCGGGGAACTGTAAAAAATTAGAAACCATGTCTGCGGCTATTCAGCAGATGTGGTTTCTTTTAACATTAGGCTTTCAAGCCTTGAAATATCAGGGAAAACAATCTTTTTTCCACGTGCGTGGAGTTGTAATATGCGCTTCATTTTTGTGCTTACCTCGGTCTGTATGGAGTATTTTACAGGAACGGGATTATTATTACGGGTATGTATATGGTCAAGATATTTTTCTGTAATTGGAAACATATTCTGTAAAAGAAATGCAGCCTGTTTTCCGTCATATTCTCTCATAACAATAGTCAGACAGTTCCCATATTTTTTTAATTGTTTATCATAAATTGCTTGAAACTTTTTAATACGACTGCTGAGAGGAACAAGCCAAAGTAAAGATGTTTTTTCATCACGCATACAGTAGAATGTTGGGCGGTAGTTGCCATTTTCCTTATTTTGCATAAGGCATGGATCATTTGCTTTAATAAAATACTCGTCTTTAACATGATAAACATATCCTTCTTGGTAATCCATGATATTCTCTCCGTAAAAATAGCCTTATCACCTAAGCGATAAGGCCAGAATTTTCAAGCCGGACATTTATTAGACGCTTCCGGTGAGCGAGCAATATTTTCAAGCCGTACACTTATTAGTCGCAAACGGTGTGCGAACAATATTTTCGATGACGGATTGCTCCGTCTCTGATAGTATTATATGAAATTGCGTAGATTATGTCAAATAATTTTTTGAAATTTTCAATGAATTTTTTTCTCCACACTGCATAAACTATCCGGTTCAGACCTTTTCCTGTTTTTGTGTTGTTGACTTGTCTGCTTTTATCATGTACTCTATAAGATAGGTGCCCCAGGGCACACATACGTCACCCTTCGGGGACAATATTAAGGAGGAATAATCACATGGCAGTTATAAAACCATTTGCAGGAATTCGTCCCTGTAAAGAAAAAGCAGATAAAATTGCGGCATTACCCTATGATGTATACAACAGGCAAGAGGCAAAAGAGGTAGTAAGGAAAAATCCCGACAGTTTTTTAAAGATAGACAGGGCGGAAACACAGTTTGATGATTCTGTCAGCACATATGACAACAGAGTGTACCAAAAAGCTCATGATATTCTGTGGGATATGGTGGAAAAGGGGGATTTTATAACAGAGGAAAACCCCTGTTACTATATTTATGAACTGACCATGGAGGGCAGGGTTCAGACAGGGCTTGTGGCGTGTGCTTCCATAGATGACTATGCAGAGGGTATTATTAAGAAGCATGAAAATACCAGGGCGGAAAAGGAAGCGGACCGCATCTGCCATGTGGATACCTGCAATGCTCAGACAGGGCCTATTTTTTTAGCTTATCGCGCAAATGACACAATACGGGGCATTGTAAATGAAAAGAAGCAGGATGAACCATTATATGATTTTGTGTCTGAGGATGGTATACGCCACCGGGTATTTGTGATTGATGATGCACAGCAGATTAAGACCTTGCAGGATACCTTTGAAAAAATCGGAGAAATCTACATTGCAGACGGTCATCACCGGGCAGCTTCTGCCGTAAAGGTAGGGTTTAAGCGAAGGGAGAATCATCCGAATTTTACAGGTATGGAGGAATTTAATTATTTTCTCTCCGTGCTGTTCCCGGACGAAGAACTTATGATTATGGATTACAATCGTGTGGTAAAGGATTTAAACGGATACAGTGTTTCGGATTTTCTTAAAAAAACCGGGAGTATTTTTCAGATGGAAAAACTGAATGGGCAGAGAAAGCCACGGGAAAAGGGGGAAATCTGCATGTATTTGGAAGGAAGCTGGTATTCCCTTAAAATCAGGGAAGAAGATAAAACTTCTGACCCGGTGGAGGGACTTGACGTATCCCTTTTACAAAATTTATTGCTGCGTCCCATTCTTGGCATTGAAAATCCCAAGACAGATGAGAGGATTGATTTTGTGGGGGGAATCCGCGGCCTGGATGAATTACAGCGCAGAGTGGCAGAGGACTGCCAGGTGGCATTTGCCATGTATCCCACATCCATTGGGGAATTATTTGCGGTGGCGGATGCAGGCAGGTTAATGCCTCCAAAATCTACATGGTTTGAGCCTAAACTCAGGAGCGGATTGTTTATACATAAAATATAAATAACAGAAGGAGGAAGTTATGGAAGAAATACAACTTTCTACTGAAGCAATGACCATTGAAGGGGCAGTGGAAATGGTGCGGGATACGCAGCCCGGTTTTATCCGCAACTGGCTGGAAGGTTTAATTCCCTGGTTTTTTAACCTGGGCTTTCAGATTTTGCTGGCGTGTATTGTATATTTTGTGGGGGCACGGGTGATTAAGTTTGTCCGAAAAATCATTCGCCGATGGATGGAGCGGACGGAGGCGGATACCGGGGTGAAACAGTTTATTGACTCCCTGGTAAAATACTGCATGTATTTTATCCTTATTGTTATTATCCTGAATTTTTTTGGTGTGACAACGGCGTCGGTGGTGGCCGTAGTGGGTTCCGCCGGGCTGGCACTGGGGCTGGCATTGCAGGGGAGTTTGTCTAATTTTGCAGGGGGAGTGCTTATTTTAATGTTAAAGCCTTTCCGTGTGGGGGATTATATTTTGGAGGATACCCACGGCAATGAGGGCACGGTTACGGAGATTTCTATTTTTTATACCAAGCTTGCCACAATGGATAATAAAGTGATTGTGGTCCCTAACGGCACGCTGGCAAACAGCAGTCTTACAAACGCCACCCACAGCGATAAACGCAGGATAGATTTGGAAGTGGGAATAGCTTATGATGCAGATTTGAAAAAGGCCAAAGAAATTATGTATGGCCTGGCATTGGCAGATGAAGGCAGGCTGGCGGAAGAAGAAATTCAGGTATTTGTATCGGAACTGGCAGCCAGTGAGGTAAAAATCGGACTTCGGCTGTGGGTGAAAACGGAAGATTACTGGAATGTAAAATGGCGGCTTACGGAAGATATTAAGCTGGCATTGGATGAAGCGGAAATTGAGATACCTTATCAGAAATTGGATGTGAATGTGAAACAGACACAATAATATAGTAAACGCATTAAGTAAATGCGTTTACTATTACACCCCGCTGTATGCAGCGGGGTTTTTGCTTGACATATCTGTAACTTGTTACTATAATAAAGGTAACAAGTTACATGTAAGGAGTTATTATGGAAATTCAAGATTTATGTGAAAGGTTTTCCCATACTGCCAAAGACCAAAAGAAAGCAATTTTCAACACGCTGTTCATTGCCGGAAACAGGCTGCAAACACTGTTTGACAATCATATCCCGGAAGTATCGTTAAAACAGTTTCTTTTGCTGACAATGATAAGGCAGTCAAAGGAACAGCTTACCTTTACCCGGTTGGGAAATCTGCTGGGCTGTTCCAGGCAGAATATTAAGAAGCTGGCCATTGTATTACAAAAGAAAGGCTTTGTTACCATCCGGCAAAGTCCCGGCGATACAAGGGCATTATGTATCTGTCCCACAGAAAAGGTAGAGCAGTATTTTAGCAATGAATTTTTTCAATACCAGCAGGAACTGGATTATCTTTTTGAAGTATACACGGAGGAGGAAATTGCAACGATGTTTGGTCTTTTTATGAAATTATATGAAGGCATAGAAAATTTAGAAAAGAGGGTTAATCATGAATAGCGGTAAAATATTAGTTTTATACAAGTCAAAATATGGGGCGTCAAAAAAATATGCCCTGATGTTGAAAGAAGAATTATCCTGTGATGTGTACAGGATAGAGGATAGTAAGCAGGCAGAATTAAAAAAATATGACTGCATTATTTTTGTCGGGGGAATTTATGCAGGAGGAATTGCCGGGCTGAATCATTTCCGAAAAATCCAAAAAGAGCGGCAGAATACAAAAGCAGCTATTTTATGTGTGGGAGCATCTCCCTACGACAAAAAAGCCATGGATGAAATGACAAAGAGGATTTCCACAGGTGAATTAAGAAATATTCCTTTATTTTACGGCAGGGGAGTCTGGGATGAAAGCAAAATGAGTTTCAAAGACCGTACCTTATGCGGCATGTTGAAGAAAGCATTGTCAAAACAAGACCCGGATACCTATGAACCCTGGGCCAAAGCATTGATGGAGGCTTCCGGGCAAAGCTGTGACTGGACAGATAAGGAATATTTAAAGCCTCTTATTGCATGGAGCAGGGAATCGTGAATAGATTAGAAAAACTATGCTGTTTAAAGTATTGCTTTCTAAAAATAGAATTTATATAATATGGATAGTTGCTTGCGGGAATAAAGAAAAGAGAAAGGAGTGTTGGAATTTTGCAAAAAGTTGAAATTAAGTATCTTGGTCCTATAAAAGAATTGAGAATGGACATAAAAGATTTTAATTTACTTATCGGTGAACAGGCAACAGGAAAGAGTACTGTCGCAAAAACAATATATTTTTTCAGAATAATTAAGACTACATTGACAGATTATCTTTGCCAGTTGTTCGATACCGCATTATACAATGGAAATGACGTTAAGAATGGTTTTAATAAAGTCCTGAAAAAAGAATTAAAGTCGGTTTTCATTTCATTGTTTGGTTTTAGTTGGGATTTGGACAGCCGCTTGTATTTAAAATATGAATATTCAGACGATGTTTGGATTGATGTAAAACTAAACGGAAGCAGTAAAAAATATATAAGCGTTAGATATTCTTCAAAATTGACTCAGGAAATAAACAATTTAGAAAAAGATGCTTTAGAATTATATGCTCAAAAAATGAATACTACAACTATTAGCCTTGCGTATGCCAGTAAAGAGCGATTACGCAATTATGATAATTTTAAAAATAATATTAATAGGATTTTTAATGATTATAAAGAAACTTATTATATACCGGCTGGCCGCAGTATGATTACTTTGTTGGCAAATAATAGGTCGTTGATTGAAAATGACAACTTAGATTTAATAACTCGACAATTTATGCAGATTATTGATAATATTCATGGTGCGTTTTCGGACGGAATCCGAAATGTTCATAAACGTTATCCCGACGGGGAAAGAAAATTTGATGTTGGAAAGGTATCTGAAATGTTAATTTCTGATTTAAAGGGTGATTATCAATACAATGCTGGTAAGGAATATTTTATTATGCAGCAAACAGAGTCTGATAAAGAAAAAATACCTATCAATTTTGCTTCATCAGGCCAACAGGAAGTTTTGTGGCTGCTTAATCAATTATATATTTTGATGTTAAAAAAGGAAAAGGCTTTTGTCATAATAGAAGAACCAGAAGCTCACTTGTATCCGAGTTTACAGAATAAATTGATTGAATTTATTACTTATTTTGCCAATGTTAATAAAAGTTCTATTATGGTTACAACACATAGTCCATATGTTTTAACCTCGGTAAATGCATTGTATTGTGCAGGGAAAACAATCCAGAAATTTCCTGAACTGGAAAAAAAGGTGCATGATATAGTAGGAAATGGATGTGAGATTGCCCCGGAAAAATTAACAGCATTTAGAATAAACAAAGATGCTGGTATACAAGATTTAATAGATGATGAATTTGAAGAAATTAATACAGAAATGATTGACGATATTTCAGACAGCATAAATGAAAAGTATACGGAATTGTTTTATCTTTTATCTGAAAAGAAATAACAAGGGGAAATACGGATGAGAAAAAAAGAAAAAGCAGCTAAGAGGGATTCAGATTCGTTATATACTTTGCCATTTGGAAAATATAATGAATTATTTGAGCATATTTGTAAAGGGGAAAAGAAAAATCTTAAAGATAAGAAATCAGATAAAAATTCCTATATGCCAATAGAAGTTATTGAGGAACAAGTATTTTTAACAGAACCTGATGGAAAATTAATTCCTGATATTCAAGGTCAACATAAGTGTGATTATTTGGTATATTGTCAAATTAAACCTCAATTATGCTTCGTTGAACTTAAAGGAGAAAATATTTCAGTTAAGGAAGGCTATAATCCATATAAACAAATTAGTGATACGCTGGATTTTTTGCAAAAAGAGGAACTTTTAAAAGAAATGGTGGACCAAAAGGTTGAAAAGCATGCGTTTATTGTTTCACCAGGACGGCAAAAACTTCCAAGGGGAATAGAATCCAAAGAAAGATTTTTATGGCAAAAACTTATGCAAAATGGAGTTGAAAAAAGAAAGATAACAGACCTAATTCATTATGTAAAGGTGACTAAATCAGATAGATATAGTAATAATGGGCAAATAATTTGTTCTTCTAAGTCACCTGTAAAAATTCCTTTCGAGATTAAGTAGGGGAGATATAGAAGCCACGGTATAAATCAGAGCCAGGGAAAAATTTTCCCTGGCCCACTGCCGGCGCATGGTTTATTCATGCCCGAATGCTTTTACCATACGTACTATGCGTTTTTGGTCATCTTCTGAAAGCTGGTGGAATGCCCGCATCAGTTCTAAATCCAGTAATTCCTGGGCGTCTTCCGTGGTTGCGGCTTCCCTTCCTGCGCTGAGCAAAGTGTCTACGGAAACATTGCACAGCTTGGAATAGTAGAGAAGAAGGCGTAAGTTTAATTTAGCACGGTTATTTTCTACGTTGCTGATAAATGCAACTGTACATTCCAGATCCTTTGCCACTTTCTCCTGTGTTACTCCAAGGGCTGCACGGCGTTTTTTCATTTCTAAGCCAACTTTTGCAAAATCGATTTCGTTCATAACATCCTCCGTTTTGTAAAAATTTTATCAAATAATTCTTTGCAGTATGTCTGCCTTAGTTTATATAAAGTATCTCAACAATTACTAAACTTTTATATATTATAATATAGAACGACAAAGCATTCAATAGCCGATTATGCTATATAGAAATTAATACATAAATATAATACAAAAGATTTTATGTAAAACAGCAGGGAGGCTGCAAATTTTTCCTATACTTTTAAGCAGGATATGGGTATAATGGGTGAAAGCAGGGTGAGGAAAAGAGGGGACGGGATGGAGGAATATCAGATTTTATGGAGAAAAACAACACAGGGTGCAGCGGAAATTTTAAGGATTTACGGTAAAACACCTGCAGTCAGTGTCCCGGAAATTCTTCAGGGATACAGGGTGGAGAAATTGGCATCCTACTGCTTTTCCGATGCAAGACATATTCCTAACGATGAGCATATCATGACCCATGTAATATCAAATGAGGATGGCAGCAGGCAAAAACAGATAGATGAAACAGGAAATTTTACAGAGATTGCCGGAGATTTGCTTTTGGAAGCGGTTTTGCCGGATACTCTTACGGAATTAGGGGCCAGCGCTTTTTATAATTGTAAAAAATTGAAACGGATACAGTTTGGGGCAGCGCTGCGTCATATTGGAAGCGATGCTTTTATGAATACAAGAAGTCTCCACGAAATGACCCTGCGCTGCGGCGCCGGGGAAAAGACAGGTTTAAAACAGATACTTGCCCAGATTTCTTCCGATATTGAAGTGATTTTCCAGGGAAGAAACGGAATTGAA
>CANRJF010000032.1 GCA_947630855.1 uncultured Lachnospiraceae bacterium | reverse complement strand
CTTCCAAGGAAATGGTCTTCCTCTGTAAGACAGGAAATGGCATCCACCGACTGGGAATACTCTGCAATCCTCTGTGTCAAATCTATCTTGCTCTCTATCTTCCCAAGGCTTGGGGAAGCCTGCTTAAATTCCCCGATAATGGATATCCCGTCTTTTTTTAATGCCCGGTAAAAAGAACCATTTTTTTCGTTCCCTGTATTTATTTCCTCTGCCATGCGCCGCATTTCCTGCTCAGAAATCTTCGCCTTGTGCTCCGGCAGACGTTTTTTCTTATCTTCCACGATTTTATCTAATATCATATCAGCCTCCTTTTAAGCATTTAAAAAGTTTTCTATCATCCGCTTTCCATGGTCGGTGTAAATGGATTCCGGGTGAAACTGCAATCCGTAAACCGGATATTCCCTGTGTTCCATTGCCATAATCTCCCCGTCCTCTGTTCTTGCCGTCACCTTAAGGCATTCTGGCAAATCAGCTTCCTGCACTGCCAGGGAATGATATCTTGCCACCTTAACAGGAGACTCAATGCCTGCAAACAGTCCCGTGCCGTCATGGGTAATTTCAGACTGCTTTCCGTGAAACAGGGCTTTTGCATAGGATACGGTTCCTCCTAAAGCCTCCCCGATACACTGATGTCCCAGGCAGATGCCAAGGATTGGCAGTTTATCAAAAAATTCCTTTACCACATCCATGCAGATGCCTGCCTCTTTTGGATTTTTGGGGCCGGGGGATAAAATAATCCGCTCCGGTTTTAAATCCTTAATCTCTTCCACTGTAATTTTATCGTTGCGCACAACCCTGATGTCATCATGAAATACCCCAATATACTGGTACAGATTGTAGGTAAATGAATCGTAATTATCGATTATTAAAATCATAGGAACCTCCTTACAGATTTTCTTCTTCCACTAAAGTTTTTGCCAGCGCCATTACCTTATTGCAGCACTCTTCATACTCGTTTTTGGGTATGGAATCCGCCACAATCCCTGCCCCTGCCTGCAGATACACCAGATTTTTCTTTTTTACCATGGTGCGGATGGTAATGCAAAAATCCATATCTCCGTTAAAATCAATGTAGCCTGTGGCTCCGCCGTAAAGACCTCTCCTTACGGTTTCCAGTTCATCAATAATCTCCATGGCACGGATTTTCGGCGCGCCGCTTAATGTGCCTGCGGGAAGGAAGGATTTCACTAAATCAAAGGGATGGGAATCTCCATTTTTTCTCCCCTCCACCGTGGATACGATATGCATTACATGGGAATATTTGCGAATCCCCATAAATTCCGTTACCTTTACGGTTCCGAATTTGGCAATCCTTCCCATATCGTTCCTTGCCAAATCCACTAACATCACATGCTCCGCCCGCTCCTTTTCGTCCGCCAAAAGTTCCTCTTTTAAACGCTCATCTTCTCTGTCATCTTTTCCCCGCTTTCTTGTACCTGCAATGGGAACGGTGTAAACCCTGTCGTCCTGTTTTTTTACAATCATCTCCGGGGAACTTCCGATTACCTCAAACTCCCCGAAATTGAAATAATACAGGTAGGGGGAAGGGTTTAATTCCCGAAGTTCTCTATATAAATCAAACCCCTGCTGCCCTGTCTCTATGGTCCACCGCTGGGATAACACAGTCTGGAAAATATGGCCTTCCCGTATGTAATGTTTGATTTTTTCCACTTTCTTTGAATACTCTTCCAAAGTATCCGATTTTTTTATAATTTTTCCGTCCCGGACAAAAACCGTGCTTTCTTTTCCTGTTTTTTCCATTGCCTTATCAATCATGGCTCCGGCCTTTTCCATTGCCTCTGCCCTGCCCTCGTCACTGTCTTCCCCTAACACAATCCCCGTTAAGGTTTCCGCCACGTGGTCTACCACTATAAATTCCTTCATCAGCATCATCTGTATGGTTTCCACCCCGATTTCATCCGGGTTTTCATCCGGCAGGTTTTCGGAATACCGCACAAAATCATAGCCCAGATTTCCCACAAACCCTCCGGTAAATCCTGTATCCCCCGCATCCCTTCGGATTTCAAATTCACTGTAATATTCTTTTAACAATTCAAAAGGATTTCCTTTCCGTTCCTCTCTGCTGCCGTCTTTTCTGCAGATAATTAAGGCTTCCATTCCCCGGGAGGTAATGATTTCTTCCGGTTCCGCCCCAAAAAGGGTAAAACGGTCATAATTCTTATCATAACTTTCCAGAAGAAAACCTTTTTTTCTTCCCGCTAAATTTTCGTACATGCCGGTGGATGTCTCGCTTACAATGCTTACGGTTTTCTTATAGACACGATATATTCTCTTCATATTTCTTCTCCTTTTTTCATGAATTACATGGCTCTGTGCAATCGGGCAGGGAAGATTTATCGCCCCTGTCCGCCGCGTGCTGCGCCGGCAGCTAATTTTCTTACACGGCTCTGCACATAAAAAATCCCGAATGTTTTCGTTTAAAAAACATCCGGGACGATTTCGGTCGTGGTGCCACCCAGTATTCACTGCAATTTGGCGGATTTAGAATTTTCCTTTGCACGCCTGTGTGCATAAAAAAGGCATTCTCCGATTTGGAAAATGCCTGCCACCAATCTTGCAATCTCTTGATACAGAATCTGTGATTCGATATCTCACCCCTGTAACGTAGGGAAAACGGCATCCGCTACTATCATTCGCTTTGCGTCTCACAAACCCATTCCTGTAAACCTTCTTATCATCTCACACCAGCCGATGACTCTCTGAAAAGAAATCTTTTACAGTACTATCTTTGCTCACTGACTTTGACTTTTTTAACTGTTTATGAGTTTAGCACAATAACATAGTGATGTCAAGGATAAATTTTAAAAAATCGTTACTATTCACAGTCGATTTGGATAGATACACAGATTCGTCGAGCTTGCTCGTAAGAAGCTGTGTATCTGTTCCAAATCTGACTGCGAAGCAGGAACCTCCACCAAATGAGCAATCCGCTTGCGTAAGCAAGCTTATGAGCACGGGGTGCGGGATTGCGAATGCAGCGTGGAGGGGCTGTGAATGGCACAATTTATTCTTTACTGAACTGCATCATAGTCAAACAATGCCTGCTCTAAGCTGACCACATCATCTTCGTTGACGGAATATGTATTATCATTCAGCTCTACGTGCACGGTAATGGTTTCTTCATCACCGTAGGTAACATCTGCCATGGAATCCTTGATAGCATCCTTCATGATGGTAAAGGATTGCTCCATAATCTCTGCTTCTGAGGGAGCAGCCTCTCCGTTTGCTGTTTTTTCCGTCATTTCATCCATGTACTCCGTGGTTTTTGTTGTAAAAATTTCCATAGCAGGTGCGAAAATATTCATTTTCTGATATTTTACTTCTACTGTGAAAGAACCGTCATCCTGTTTGGCTGCCTCTCCAACCGTATACTTTACGTTCTTATAAGCGTCCTTGATAACGGATGAAAATTCTTCAGCAAGTTCGTCAGAAATGTCGGCCTGTAATAAGAGAGAATCAATTTCTTTTTGTATTCCATCGTTGTAGACCTGTTCGGCTTCCTCTTTGGTTCCTATACCCTGGGCTACAAACTCTGCGGAATCGTTCTTGTAAGAATTGTCCAACAATGCTTTCACATACCCGCTGGCATCGAAGCTCTTACCGCATCCTGCCGGTATCAAAGCCATGACTGCTAATAACGGCAAAATAATTTTTTCATACTTTTCATAATCATTCTCCTTTGTTTTTAATTTATGCATCTTTTGTAGTATAATCATCTTTACATATTTTGTCAATATTGAAAAATTAAATTGGCATATATATATGGAAGTAACTGGCAATTTGCTCTTCATTTTGGTATACTGTATATATCTTATTTTTCATTAACTGTGGAAGGTACGAAACAGATACGAATTATTTAACATATAGGCAGGTGGACACATGGAGATACTAGATGAAAGATATCACATCGCTGACGAGGCCATTTATGATGCATTTTTTTTACTTCTGAAAGAAAAAGATTTGGATAAAATCACGGTGACGGATGTAATAAAAAGAGCCGGGGTTGTGCGCACTACTTTTTATAATCACTATGAAAATATTCCGGCCCTTGTGGATGCCATTGAGGATAAAACCATAGAAGATATCTTTATCCTTATGGAAACTTTCCGGCCGAAAAACGACAGGGATATGTGCAAATCCTTTTTTCTGACCATTTGTGAATACACCATGACTAACCCATTTCTGGCAAGCCTTCTAAAAAGCCCCAAGGATGAGGCTTTTTTTGAAAAGGCTATGACTATGTTCCGCCGGTATATGAAGGAAATAATACAGGATGCAGATTCTCCTGACCATAACAAGGAGGAAGTGTCCTATATTGTTGCCTGCACCATCGGCAGCATTATCGGCGTTTTGCATAAGTGGATTAGAGAAAATTTCCGGACTCCCCAGGAAACAATTGCCGATATCCTCACAAAAGTTTTTATGGCGGGGATGCTGCCGTTTATGTCTTAAGGAAACAAAATTCTATTTACACAGGCTCGTCAATGAGAACTTCCTGTCTCTTTATCTTCTTCGTCGCGCTCTTGATAAACGGATTTTTTCTTATCACAAGGGCAGTAATCTGGCGGTAAGTAGGCTGGGATTTGTTGTATTCATCCAAAAATGCCTGAATCCCTGCCTGGATTTCTTCTTCCTTTAATCCCTTAGCTGCCACCACATCCTGGTCAGGATAAACCCTTGCAGTAAGTCCGTTATTTTCCCCGGTGACAACCACTTCCCCAATCAGAGGATTTAATGCCAGTTTATTTTCGATTTCCTCGGGAGAAATATTTTCACCGTTGGAAAGGATAATCAGATTCTTCACACGGCCATTGATAAAGAGAAATCCATCCTCGTCCAAATATCCTTTATCCCCTGTATGGAGCCATCCGTCTTTTAAAGTTTCCTCTGTCTCCTTCTCCATCTGGTAATAACCCTTCATCACGCTGCTGCCCCGGACAAGAATCTCCCCGTTGTCAAAGGAAATCTCTGCATTGCACAAAGGTCTGCCAACAGAGCCTGCCTTGTGGTCTGTTACCGTATTGGAACTGATAACAGGGGAACATTCTGACATTCCGTAACCTTCTAGGACTTCCACTCCAAATTCCGCAAATTTATCAATATAAAACGGGTCTAAATGGGCGCCGCCGGTAAATATGATTTCCAGGTTTCCCCCAAAAACATTGTCTCCCAAAACCTTTTTGGGGATGGACGGGTCAGCGGCGGAAAGACGCTTGTAAATCGTTTCAATCATTAAAGGCACCATCAGCATGACCTTTGGCTTAAATACTCCCATATTTTTTACCATATGCAGAAGGGAATCGTTAATACATACGGTTGTCCCTAAGGAAAATCCTTTCAGCCAGTCCATAACAAGGCAGTAGGCATGATGGATGGGCAGCACACTGAGAAGTATGGTTCCGGGCTCTGTGGTAAAATCCACGGATTCCACATTTGTTGCCAGGTTATCCTGGGTCAGCATAACCCCCTTGCTCTTTCCTGTTGTGCCGGATGTAAAAATAATGGTTGCCACATCATCAGGATTCGGCCTGCCTGCATCTTCGCCGGCTCCCTGGGCAGATGCCTTTAACTCTCCCAAAGACATTGTCTTTTCATTGGAATTTTCCGTTTTTTCCTCCTGAAGCATAAAGACTTTCCTTAGTTTTGGACATTTTGAGAGAATCACATCCAAAAGTTTTGCCGCCTTGGGACTTAAAAATAAGGCTTCCGAATCCGACCTGTTAATCAAATCAATAAGATCCTCCGGGGGAAGGCTGATATCAAGAGGCACTGCCACGGTACTTCCTGTGATAATTCCCAGATAACTTTCTATCCATTCCACGGAACTTGTTCCGATTAAGGCAATATGTTTTCCGGCAAATCCTTCTGCCAGCAGTCCTTTTCTGACCAAAACCATATGTTCCATGATTTCCTTGTAGTTTCTCTCTTTAATCTCTTTCTTCTCCAGCCATTTTACAGCCACGGTATTTGAATACTTTTTTCCGCTTTCCTCTATGATATCACGAATAAGATTTCCCATATCTGCACCCCTTTCTATGCCAACTCATTTACTAAATCCAGCGCCTCGCCGATTGTAAGTATCTTTAATACATTTTCCTCCTCTAACTCTACATCAAATGTATCCTCTAACTCGCCTAAAAAAGACATAAAATCCAGGGAACTGAACCCCAAATCTTCCCGGAACCTCATCTCGTTTGTCATATCCTCCGGTTTAACTTTACAATACTGTGCTACAATAGTTTTAAACTGCATTTCCTTTGTCATGTTTTGCCTCCGTTTTGATTTTCCAATTCATATGTTTCATATATTTTACCGAATTTTATACCTGTTCCATAATGTCTCCCAGGGTCATATCCGGCTCTGCAATCCCTTTAAAGAGGATACGCATCATATAATAATACAAAAGTTCCATATCATGTTCTTCTAAGTGGGCCGTCTGGTAATGGTATGAGAAATTCATGCCTCCCTGCTCCGTGTGGGATACGGTCAAATACATTTTCTTTGTGGCTGCCCCGTTGGCAAACCATTTGGAATGCTGGGGAATATTTACAAGATGAGGGTTTTCCATCTTTACCGGCATAGGCTGGTAGGTGAGATAACAGCTTTCATAAGTTGTATTTTCCGGTGTATGGTAGCGTTTTCTCATTTCCTCTGCAATCAACGCCGGGTCATAATTGCCGTGCATGTAAATTCTGTTCTGCGTATTCTGAATTTCATATGCCGCCGCCAAAAATTCCGTCTCCGGGGAAATCACTGTCCTGCAGGGGAACATTATAGTTCTGCTGCCGCCGGAAGTCCACTCATCATGGGTGGAACGCCTGGAAATAAAATTCTGGATAGTGATATCTTCCTGGCCGTTATTTACCTTCGATAAGTAGGTACGGATTCCAAGAAGCAGTAAATTCGTCATGGAAAGCTGATGGTTCATGCAAAAATCAACAAGATTTCTTGTGGGTTCCGGCTCAAGATAATAATCCTTTACCTCCACAAATAAATTGTCAAGTTCTATGTCCGCCGCCCGAAGATTCTTATTGCCATGGCGTTTTCTTGACTCTTCCAGAACGGAAGGCCCCTGAATATCCGCATAAAGAGGTTCCCCTAAGGCATCTAACTGGTCATCCCAGAACTTCTTGTCCTTGGCAAAACGTTTCTCGTTGTTGGCTTTTTTCAAATCCTTTTCCAGAACTTCCTCAAAATCTGCCAAATCATCCGGGTATTTTGCACCAAACCTGTAATGGGTGTAAAGCTGCATGATGTCGTTAATCATTACTACGATGGCGCAGGAATCCACAAGCCTGTGATCCATATGGATAAAAAATCCGTTAAACCCTTCAGGAAGTTTTACCATGGTAATTTCACACATGGGAATGTCATCTCCGTTAAAGGTTTCATAAGCCCACTGCTGCATCAGCCTGTCCGCTTCCGCCAGACTCATGCCGGACAAATCCTTTATGGGAATGTCCCGTGTGTCCTTTTCCACAATATACTGCTTAATGTCCCCGTTTTTATCCGGTTTGGTAAAACGCAGCCTCATACAGCCGTAACGTTCTATTTCTAACTGAAGGCACTTTTTTAAAAGGCCAAAATCCAAAGGTGATTTTAAGGACGCCACAACGCTGACACCAGATACCTGCTGGGTTTTGTATTTCTTTATCCAGTCATAATGCATTTTCTGGGCTGCCACTAAGGGATACTGATTTCTCATATTTATTTTTCCTCCCGTTTTCTCTTCTTCTGAAAAATTAACACAGATTGGATTTTATTTCTACCCCCTTCGGGACTTAATGTACAGTTTACCCAGAATTGACCAAGACTTGCATAAGAAACTGAAAGAAGTGAAAATGATATATTGTCCCCTTTACTCAGGACTATTATCATATTTTTCAAAAAAATTTAAAACTTTTTCCCGGTACAGTTTTGGTTTCACGTAAGGACTGCAAAGATGCCTTGCCCCGGGCACAAGAATTAATTCTTTAGGCGCAGTGCATAAAGAATAGTTGAGCCTTGAATTTTGCGGCGCTACATAAGTATCTTCCAAGCCATGGAAAAATAAAACCGGCCTTTGATTCTTTTTCATGGCTTCCGACGTATCTGCATCTTTCATTCGAAAACCTGCAAAAATCCGGCAAAACAAATCTAACCGGAACAAAAGAAGATTCACCCACTTCAGATGAAACCAGTTTGCCGCCATATCCTGCATCTGCCTTTTCATTGACTTAAAACCGCAATCGGCAATCAGCCCTTTTACCTCCTTTGGCAGTGTCTGGCCGGATGCCATAAGCACAGACGCCGCCCCCATGGATTCCCCGTAAAGATAAATGGGAAGTTTCCTTCTGTTTCTGTTTGCAATATAACATGCCCACTGCTGTATATCATACTGTTCCAAGGCGCCAAAGGTAATGTATTCCCCCTCGCTCTCCCCACAGCATCTTTGGTCAATAAACAGGAGATTACAATGGTTTTCATGAAGAAATTTTGCCATATATGCAAAATCTCCAAACCCTGTTCCTTTGTATCCATGGCACAATATCACAAATCTTTCCGCCTTTTTTGCCGGCAGGTAAAAGCCATGAAGGGTCAGTCCGTCCACGCTTTTTAAGTAGCAGTTTTTCATATTCTGCTGCCTGCACCATTCCTTGCCTTCCTCATACTCTTTCTCGTATTTATGCCTTGGATGATTCATCTTGATATGGGACAGTTGGAACCATTTCTTCTTTATTTGATTTTTCTCTTCCTTACAGCGGACTGTTATTTTGAAAAAAGACCAGCCCATAGACATAAATACGGTAAATCCAAAAGCAGATGCCCCTGCTATTTTTATTCCTTTATTTTTCATATTTAATTGCCATCCCTTTTTGTAATTTTAATTAAAGCAGGCCGCATTCCAACTGACAGTCATACGGTTCTCTCTCTACATGCCCCGGATGATATTCCTCTGCTTCCCTGCACCCCATTGCCTGGTAGAATGCCTGGCTCTCCACGGCAGAATGGGCAGATATATATAATTTTTCTGCATTTTTCTCTCTGGCAAAACCCTTTGCGGCAGAAAATAATTCTTTGCCAATGCCCTTTCCCCGCATATCCTGTGAAACATGTATAGAAGATAAATCCATATATTGAAATTTACTGCCTAAAGGCTCCCCTTCTACGGACACAAAACCTTTTAATTCCCCATTTATAAATGCCCCATATACAAAGCCTCCTGTTGCCGCCGTATTTTTCAGGCATCGAACTAATTCCTCATAATCATCTTCTCCCCAGTCATCAATAAACGGTTCGTTTTTAATGACCCATCTGCCGTCTTCTTTTCTCCAGCAATTTGTAACAATCTGCTTTCGCTGAAATGTGCGAAACAACTCCCTGTTAATTTCATTTATGCCTAATTCCCGGTAATGTACCGCCATACCATGCCCGCCTCCCTGCGGTGTGCCATATATCAACTGTAAATTACGCCTTGTATTTTGCTTCAATCTTAAGATACGCAATCATCATTCCAAGCACCAAAACAATCACGCCAAATAAAACAAAAATATACATGGGAGAATTTTGATTTTGCTCTAAAAACAAAAAAGGCACTCCTGTCATTTCCAAAATGACAGCAGCAATTATCCATAGCGTTGAAACGGAATGATTATATCTGCTGACATCAGTAACCACAGGCGGCTTTACAAATGAGAAAAATCCAACTGCTTCTTTAGCGTTCCGTACTCCGATACCTATTCCTAAAAACAATGCTGCAACTGCACTCCAAATAACGAAAGCAATTATCATATATCATTTCTCCTTGTGCAAATTAATTCTCAACTGTGAATAGTATAACACAAATAAACAATATATGATAGTCCTTATTTAACTTCCCATATCAGTATTCCTCATCTTCCTCTTTCTCGGAAATATCATTCACCGGCTCTTTTAAGCCTTCGATTACAATGTGATTTTTCTGTGCATAATCCCATAGCGCCGCATGGATTGCCTCTTCTGCCAGCAGTGAACAATGTACTTTTACAGGCGGAAGCCCATCCAATGCTTCCATTACGGCTTTATTCGTAACCTCTAATGCCTCCTTAATGGTTTTTCCTTTTACCAGTTCTGTCGCCATACTGCTTGTTGCTACTGCCGCACCGCATCCAAATGTCTTAAATTTTACGTCCCTGATAACTCCCTGTTCATCTATATCAAAATACATCCGCATAATATCGCCACATTTTGCATTTCCAACTGTACCCACTCCACTGGGATTTTCTATTTCGCCTACATTCCTGGGATTATTAAAATGGTCCATTACTTTTTCACTATACATTTTCTGCCTCCTCGTGCTTTTTTAAATATACTATTTCTGCTCTTTTACAAAATCTTCATATAACGGTGACATGCCCCGCAGTCTTTCCACAATCTTTTTCAGTTCATCTGCCACAAAGTCAATATCCTCCATTGTGGTTTCCTCTGACAGGGTAATCCTCAACGAGCCATGTGCAATTTCATGGGGAAGTCCAATTGCAAGGAGTACATGGGAAGGGTCTAACGAACCGGATGTACATGCCGAACCGCTGGAGGCACATACTCCAAGCTGGTCTAATAAAATCAGAAGCGACTCTCCTTCAACAAAACGGAAACAGAAATTCACATTATTGGGCAGCCTGTCTGTTCTGTGGCCATTCAGCCTTGTATAAGGAATTTCCGATAAAACCCTGTCTATCAAATGGTCCCGCAGCATTATCTCCTTTACCGTCCTCGTTTCCATCCTTTCCCCGGCAATCTGCGCAGCCTTGCCAAAACCTACAATTCCCGGTACATTAGAGGTTCCTGCTCTCCTGTTTCGCTCCTGCGCGCCGCCATGGATAAAGGAACGGATTTTTACGCCCTTTCGAATGTAAAGAATGCCGATTCCTTTAGGACCATTGAATTTATGTCCGCTGGCAGAGAGCATATCTATATTCATATCATCCACATTGATTGGAATATGCCCATATGCCTGTACTGCATCTGTATGAAAAAGCACACCGTTTTCATGTGCAATTTTTCCTATTTCCGCAATCGGCTCTATTGTTCCAATTTCGTTATTTGCCATCATAACCGATATCAGAATAGTATCCGGTCGGATAGCAGCTTTTAGTTCCGCAAGAGATATTTTTCCTTCTTCATCCACATCCAGATAGGTCACTTCATATCCCTGCTTCTTTAGATACTCACAGGTATGAAGAATGGCATGATGCTCTATTTTGCTGGTTATAATATGTTTCCCCTTTGAGGAATAAGCTTCGGCAGCAGCTTTTAATGCCCAGTTATCGGACTCACTTCCCCCGCCTGTAAAATAGATTTCTTCTGTGTTTGCTCCAATTAATCCGGCTGCCTGCTTTCTCGCAAGGTCAACCGCCTTCTTGCTCTCTCCGGCAAAACTATACACCGCAGACGGGTTACTGTATGTCTCCCTGAAAAAAGGAAGCATTTCATTTAATACTTCTTCACTCACCTGCGTAGTTGCCGCATTATCCAGATAAATCAGTTTTTTCATAAGGATACGCCTTCTTTCTAATTTGTGTTCTAACCAATATTATGCCTGCATTTGTTTCGGCTATTTCGCCAACTCCAGCATTCTGCTGAGAGGTCTGGCTGCTTTTACACGCAGCTTCTCATTCATTTCCACCGTTGGCTCTAATGTCTCCAATGCATGCAATACTTTTTTTACAGATATTTTTTTCATATTCGGGCAAAACTGACGATGCCCTACTGAATAAAATTTTTTATTGGGATTTTTCAATTCCAATTCATAAAAAACTCCTATCTCTGTACATATAATAAATTCTTTTGCCTCTGAAAGCTGTGCAAAGCTCAATATTTCAGAAGTACTTCCGATAAAATCCGAAATTTCCAGCACCTCCTCCTTACACTCTGGATGAGCCAGCACCAACGCATAGGGATGACGTTCTTTTGCATGTATTACTTCCTCTTTATAAATACTTGTATGTACATGACAAAAACCATGATTAAAAATAAAATTTTTCTCTGGAATATGTCTGGCTACATAATGTCCCAGATTTTCATCCGGAACAAAAAAAATATCCCTGTTAGGCAATGCCCGGACCACCCGCAGCGCATTAGAACTGGTCACACATACATCCGAATATGCTTTAATTTCCGCAGTAGAATTTACATAACAAACCACTGCCACATCAGGATACTTCTGACGAACCTCTGCAATCCGGTCAACATCTGCCATATGTGCCATGGGACAATCAGCCGTTTCATCTGCCATGACCACGCACTTATCAGGATTGAGAATCTTAGCGCTCTCTCCCATAAATGATACCCCGCAAAATAAGATATTATGCTCTATTACTTCTGTTGCTTTTTTTGCCAAAAAATAGGAATCTCCAACAAAGTCTGCCAGTTTCTGTACTTGGCCATCTACATAATAATGTGCTAATATCACAACATCTTTTTCCCGTTTTAATTTCTCAATTTCTTCTTTTACATTATCCCCCATGCCGCTGCTCCTTTTCACATAAATCAATTATATTATATACTGGTCTGTCAGCAGTTCATTCTGCCACTCCAGCATATCTGCCAGGGTTATTCCTTCTAATACACCATTTATAGCTATATCAAGTTTTTCCCATAATCGGAAGCTTACACAAGTACTCTTGTTTTCACAGGGAGTCCCATTTTCACCAACACAATCTGTTGGTGACATATCCCCCTCTACAACCTTCAAAATTTGCCCTACCGTATATTTTTCAGGCTGATAAGTAAGTACATACCCTCCGTGTGCTCCTCTGATGCTTTTTACCAGGGCTGCTTTATGCAATGCTGCAACAATCTGTTCTAAATATTTCTCAGATATATTCTGTCTTTTGGCAATATCTTTAAGCCTTACAGGTTCTCCATGATTATAAGTTGCCAAATCAAGCATCAGCTTTATCGCATTTTTTCCTCTTGTAGATATCCTCATAAAAGCCTCCTTGCCTATTTGTTTTTCAAAGCATCCTTGCTGCCCCATCACGGATTTTGCATGCCCTATGAATTCTGCTCTGTTTCATAATCAAATGTTTTCAGAAATGCCCTTGCCCGCTCTGTAACGGGATGTGTAAAAAATTCTTTTGGATGGCTGCTTTCTTCTACAATTTTTCCATGTTCAAAAAACAGGACACGGTCTGCAATGGCTTTTGCAAATGCCATCTCATGTGTCACGATTAACATAGTACTGCCTGCTTTAGCAAGTGAGAGGACAACTTCCAGCACCTCCCGCACCATTTCAGGGTCCAACGCTGCAGTAATCTCATCCAACAGCAGGATTTTGGGATGCATAATTAATGCACGTACAATCGCAGCGCGCTGCTTCTGCCCGCCGGAAAGCTGACGGGGATAGGCATCCTTCCGGTCTGCAAGCCCAACCTTTGTCAAAAGCTCCACAGCCTCCTTTTCCGCTTCGGGGCGGGTTCTTTTCTGTACCTTTATCGGCGCCAGCACAATGTTTTCCAGTATGGTTTTATGAGGGAACAAATCATAGCTTTGGAAAACCATTCCGATTTTCTGGCGCATTTTAGAAATGTTTTTTGCCTCTTTTAAAACCTCTTCACCGTTCAGAAGAATCTCTCCGCCCTGAATATCCTCCAATGCATTGATACATCGCAGAAGCGTACTTTTTCCGCACCCGGAAGGTCCGATAATAACAACAACTTCGCCTTTGTTGACTGCCAAACTAAAGTCATCAATTACTACATGCGTGCCATAGGCTTTCTGTATATGATTAATTTCCAAAAGTACCTGTTCCATACTTATGACCACCTTCTCTCAAGATATGCTGCCAGTCTGCTGATTGGCCAGCAGACAATAAAATATAACAGGAAAACTACTGCAAACACACCAAACGCCGCATTTGGCGAGGTTCTTCGATTTGCCTCAATAATCTGCTGGGCAACTTTTAATACCTCCACAATTCCAATCATCATAACAAGGCTTGTTGTCTTAATCATTCTTGTAATCAGGTTGATGGAAAGCGGAATCAGCCGCCGAATCGTCTGAGGCAGAATGACATACAGATAAATCTGGAGCCCGGTCATTCCCAACGCCTGTGCACTTTCATACTGAATTTTCGGAATGCTGATAAGTGCGCCCCGCACCAAATCACCCATTTCCGCCACACCCCAAAAGCTAAATACGATGATTGCAGCGTATTCGGCAGACAAATCCCATCCAAATACTCTTGTCGTGCCAAAATAGACAATAAACAGCAGCACCAACTGCGGCATAATTCGGACCACTTCCAGATAGACACGAAAAACTGCTTTCAGAATCTTATTTTGGGATGTCATCAGCATTCCCATCACAAGTCCCAATGCAATACTGATTGCAACAGAAATCAGGCTGATGCGGACTGCAGCCCAGAGGCCGCCCAGAAGCCGCAGAAAATTTTTCCCTTTAAAAAGAACATCAATTCCCAAATTCGGCATGACGCAGCCTCCTTTCCACAAGGCTTCCCAATATAGACACCGGCAGCAGCATAATCAGATAAAAAACAACCAACAGTGTCAGACACTCAATGGTTTTGGCATACATGCCAATAAGATCTTTTGCCGTAAACATCAAATCCATCAGGCTGATGGTAGAAAACACACTTGTTTCTTTCAACAGAAAAATCACATTGGCAAGAAGCCCGGGTACACTGGAAGAAACTGCCTGCGGCAGGATGACATACCGAAATGCCTGCATTTTACTCATGCCAAGACTCTGTGCACTTTCTGACTGAATGGGCGCTATGTTTTCCAGACCGCTTCGAAAGGTTTCCGCCATGTATGCTCCTCCCAGAAGTCCAAGGCCCAGACTGCCGCAGAACTGTGGGGAAACACGGACTCCCACTTTGGGGAGAGCAAAATATAAAAAGAATAACTGCACTAAAAGAGGCGTGTTCCGAAACAACTCAATATAAAATCCTGTAATCTGACGCAGCACCGGTATCTTTTGATGAATTACCGCCGCACAAAGCACACCAATAATAAATGCCAGAAGAATGCCCAGCCATCCGATTTTAACTGTGAGCAGCAGCGCATCTTTATAACGGGGCAAATATGATATTATCGCATCCCAATCCATAACCTGCCTCCTAATCTATTCCTGGTTTCTATGGTCCAGTTTCTTTGCAGCAAACGTACCCACTACCTGCATCAGTTGTACAATCGCAACAATAAAAATCAAAGTAACAAGCATGACTCCTGTTTCATAGCGATAATAACCATAACGGATGGCAATATCGCCAAGTCCGCCGCCGCCAACCACACCTGCCATGGCGGAATAGCCGAGAACTGTTCCCAGTACAATCGTTACACCCACAAGCAGAGATGTTCTTGCCTCGCCGATAAGCACCTTAAAAACAATTGTGCTTGTTTTTGCGCCCATGCTGATAGCTGCCTCAATCACCCCCTGACTGACCTCTTTTAGGGAAGATTCCACCATACGTCCAATCAACGGAGCTGCAGCCAGTGTAAGGGGAACAATAGTAGCTGTGGAACCATAGCTTTTTCCAACAATCAGCTTAGTCAGCGGCATAACCAAAATCAGAAGAATCAGAAACGGGACACTTCTTGTAACATTTATCACAATATCTAATATACGATAAACCGTCCTGTTAGGTGTAATCCCGCCTTTGTCCGTCAACGTCAGCGCAATTCCCATTGGAAGACCAATCACATATCCGAAAAAAGTAGAAACAAACGTCATGTAAAAGGTATCCCGAATTCCTTCTAAAAGCATTACAATCATCGTTTCATCCCACATCTGACATTTCCTCCGTCTCACGCATCAAAAGCAGACGCCTTGCTGCCCTTGATTTTGGATTTTTAAAAATTTCTGTAACACTTCCGCACTCCTGCACAGTCCCTCCGTCCAGAACAGCTACCTGTGTGCAAATCTCCTGAATAACTCTCATTTCATGGGTAATGATAACAATCGTAATTCCCATGGAGTCATAAATGCTTTTCAGCAGATTTAAAATTGTTTTTGTTGTCTCCGGGTCAAGTGCACTGGTTGCCTCATCACACAATAAAATATCCGGTTCATTTGCCAGCACCCTGGCTATGGCTACCCTCTGCTTCTGCCCGCCGGAAAGCTGGGAAGGGTAGGCTTCTGCCTTATCTCCCAATCCCACCTTTTGCAAAAGTTCCAAGGCCTTTTCTTTTCTCTGCTTTATTGGAATACCTCGAATTTCCAGTGGGAAGCAGACATTATCCAGGACATTTTGCTGCTCCAGTAAATTAAAGTGCTGGAAAATCATGCCAATCTTCTGCCTGCGGAGCCGCAGCTGCTCTTTGCCAAGCGTCAGCAGATTCTTTCCGTCTATGACTACCTCGCCCGAATCCGGCTTTTCAAGCAGGTTCAGACATCTGACCAGCGTGCTTTTTCCCGCGCCGGACAGTCCAATTACTCCAAAAATTTCATTTTTCGGAATAGAAAGCGTTACTGATTTTAACGCCTCAACATTTCCATTTTTTGCGGAATAAGTCTTGGAAAGATTATGAACTTCTATATATGCTGTTTCCATAAATGTTCTTCCTTTTTATTTATTCAGACAGAGGACAACGGCAGATGTATCCGCTGCCCTCTGTCTCTTTAATCTTCGAAAGGTACGACTGCTCCATCGTAGGTATCAATAATATACTGCTTGATTTCATCCGATTTTAAAACATTGACAAGTGCCTGAATACCTTCCTCATTTTCATTTCCTTCTTTTACAACAAGGACATTCACATAAGTCTGTGCTGCCTCAGAGTCACTGGTTTCATAAGCTACGGCATCGTGGGCTACGGAAAATCCGGCCTCAAGCGCATAATTGCCGTTGAGTACCACAAATGCTGCCTCATCCTTCACTCTGGAAACCTGCGCCGCCTCCAGTTCCTGAATCTTGATATTGTAGGGATTATCGATAATATCCTTAACAGTAGCCTTCAATCCGGCCTCGTCAGCCAATTTAATAACTCCGTTATCCTGCAGCAGAAGCAGCGCCCTTGCTTCATTGGTTGTATCGTTGGGTACTGCAATAACATCACCCTCTGCCAAATCGGAAAGATTTGATTTAGTACCCGGATAAATGCCAAATGGTTCATAATGAATTCCTCCAACAGATACAAGAGAGGTTCCGTTTTCCTCATTAAAATCATCCAGATATGGAATATGCTGGAAGTAATTGGCATCAATCTCACCGTTGTCTACTACCAGGTTCGGCTGTACATAGTCTTCAAATTCGGTAATCTTCAGCGTCCATCCCTCTTTTGCAAGTATATCAGCGGCAGCGGCAAGAATTTCAGCATGGGGAGTAGGTGAAGCGGCCACAGTGATTTCGCCTTTGCTTTCCACTTCCGCCTCTTCTTCTGTTTCTGCACTCACACCGCCTTCAACTACCAGCGTATCCTCGTACTCAGCGCCATAAGTGTCGAGCAGGGTTGCCTCATAGTCTGCATGAAAGAATTTTTCTTCGCCAAGAGTTTTAATCTCATCATTCAGCCAGTTCAAAAGACTTTCATTTCCTTTGGTAACAGCAGGTGCAATCGTATCTGCGCTGCCCAGAGATGGAATACCCACTTCATAACCGGGATTCTCAATGGCAAATGCAATGACTTCCGTGTTGTCGTTCGCCCAGGCTGCGCCGCTGCGATTCTCAAATGCGGTTTTCGCCTCTGCATAAGCGTCATATTTCTGAAGCTTAATGTCGGGATAGTTCTTTTCAAGAAAAGTTTCGGCAGTAGTTCCCGAAATAACGATTACTTCATCATTTTCGCCAAGCTCATCCAGGCTGGTAATCACTGCATCTTCAGGAGAGACAACCCCCAATGCCACATTCATGTACGGCAGTGCAAAATCAACTTCCTGTGCCCGCTCCTCTGTTACGGTAAAGTTTGCCAGAATGATATCGACCTTACCCGTCTGCAGATACTCGATACGGTTTGCCGCTTCAGTGGATACATAATTGATTTCCACACCAAGATCTTCACCGATACGGTTGCCAAGGTAAACATCATAGCCTTGATACTCGCCGTTCTCATCTACATAACCGAATGGGCTTTTGTCAGAAAAGACGCCGATATTAATCGTACCCCGTTCTTTAATCTCATCTACTGTGTTGTAAACGGTGTCCGAATTACTTTCCGTTTCCTTTATTGTGTTGTTCGCTGCTTCCGCCGTGCTGTCTGCAGTGTTTTGAGAACCGCAGCCCGTCAGCACAGACACCAATAATGTGAATGAAAGAACGATAAATCCCAAATGCTTAGATATAAAACTTTTCATAATAATTCCTCCTCTTTCTGTCATATATTTGACAATCTTGTTTGATGTGTATGGAATTTGAGCGCAAAAAAACCGGGATACTGATTGACTCCCGGGCAAATGGCAATATAGCATTTCACAGCAAAATGTTATATACAGGTACAGCACAAAACAGACGAATGCACCTGACCATATTGGTCTGCCCGGAAAAGCCGCATTCGACAACAACACGCCATTGCATCATAAGAATCATTTAATCTGTACATAGCATTCCTCTCCTTCCCTACATTAACTGCTCAAATTCGATAGCATTATATTACACCTATTTACCTACTATGTCAATAGGAAAATGGGAATTTGATTTAATTTTCTCCGGTCTTGATTTATCCTGTTGTTTTACGCTAAAATAGTTAAATAGGAGGTATTTCGTTATGATTTCGACAAAAGGAAGATATGCCATTCGCTTTATGATAGATTTGGCAAAACAATCTAAAGATACGCCTGTCCCGCTTGATGAAACTGCTATAAGGCAGGATATTTCAAAAAAATATCTGGAATCAATTGTGAAAATTCTTGTAAAAGGTAAGCTAGTGAAAGGGACAAGCGGAAAAGGCGGCGGATACCGCCTGATTCGCATGCCGGAAGAATATACAATAGGTGAAATTCTGGAACTGACGGAAGGAACACTGGCAACGGTTGCATGTCTGGAGGCAGAGGCAGAACAATGCCCAAGAAAATCTACCTGCCAGACACTTCCCATGTGGAAAAAATTTGATAACCTGGTACACGACTATTTTTTCAACATAACACTGGCAGACCTTGTAAATGGAACATTTGACCATGAGTCTGCTTAATTATTGTTAAACAATGGGGTAGACAAATATCTGTCTCCGGAATCAGGAAGCAATGCTACAATGGTTTTTCCCTTATTTTCCGGTCTGTTTGCCAGTATTACCGCTGCTTTAAGCGCCGCGCCGGAAGATATTCCCACAAGAATCCCTTCGCTGACTGCAAACGCTTTGCCCTCTGCAAATGCATCTTCATTCTCAATAGCAATCACTTCATCATATACCTTCGTGTTGAGAACTTCTGGAACAAAACCTGCTCCTATTCCCTGAATCTTATGTGCTCCCGAAGTTCCCTTTGACAAAACAGGGCTTCCTGCAGGCTCAACTGCCACGATTTTCACATTTGGATTCTTTTCTTTTAAGTATTCCCCCACGCCTGTAATCGTTCCGCCGGTTCCTACACCGGCAACAAAAATATCAACCTTGCCATCTGTCTGTTCCCAGATTTCCGGTCCGGTCGCAGCCTTATGTACCGCCGGATTCGCCGGGTTTACAAACTGACCCAAAATAATTGCCCCTTCAATTTCCTTAGTAAGTTCTTCCGCCTTTGCAATGGCTCCCTTCATTCCTTTGGCTCCCTCTGTGAGCACCAGTTCCGCTCCATAGGCCTTTAAAAGATTTCTTCTCTCAATACTCATGGTATCCGGCAGTGTCAGGATTGCCCTGTATCCTTTTGCCGCTGCTACTGCTGCAAGGCCGATTCCGGTATTTCCGCTGGTTGGCTCAATAATGGTTGCCCCTTCTTTTAGCAGGCCTTTCTTTTCCGCATCTTCAATCATTGCCAATGCAATACGGTCTTTTACGGAACCTGCAGGATTTAAATATTCCAGTTTTGCAAGAATGGCGGCATCTTTTACGCCGGCTTTTTTTGCATACCCATTCAGTTTCAGTATCGGGGTTCCCCCGATTAACTCTAATGCACTTTCCTTAATCTGACTCATAATGATTACCTCTCTTTTTTTTATTTAATAGTTATTTATAGCTTTTTTGATTCTCTCCAATGCTTCTGACAGCACACTCCGGGGACAGGCCGCATTGATTCTCTGGAAGCCTTTTCCGCACTCTCCAAAAATTTTCCCGCTGTCCAGCCACAGCTTTGCTTTATGTATGATAAGATGTTCCAACTCTCCCTCGCTAAGCCCCGTTCCTCTGAAATCAAGCCACACAAGATATGTTCCCTCGTGTTCTATCATACGCACGCCATGCAGATTTTCATTCACATATTTTTTTGTAAACTCAATATTCGCAGCTACATACGAAAACATTGCCTGATACCATTCTTCCCCTTTGCTGTATGCGGCTTCACACGCAACAAGCCCCATAACACCTAACTGGCTTATGCCTGCCCCATCCATTTCTTTACGGAATTTGTACTTTAAATCAGGGTTTGGGATAAAAATGTTTGATATCATCATACCGGCAATATTAAAGGTTTTGCTTGGCGAGGTACAGGTAATGTTGATATTCTCGTATTCCTTTTTCAGACCTGCAAATACAAGATGCTTCCCCTTAAATGTAAAATCCTGATGAATTTCATCACTGACCACAATAACATGATGCTTTACACAGATATCACCCAGCCTTGTCAGTTCCTCCTTTGTCCAGACTCTTCCCACCGGATTGTGGGGATTGCATAGGATAAACAGCTTAATCTTTTCCTCAATAATCTTTTTTTCAAAATCATCAAAATCAATATGGTAACGATTATCCTCCCCCAGATATAACGTGTTGCTTACTGCTTTTCTCCCATTGTTTTCTATCACTTCTGAAAATGGGTAATATACAGGCAGTTGAATCAGCACGCCGTCTCCCGGCTTCGTATACGCCTTTACTGCCATTGCCAGTGCAAATACAACCCCCGGTGTTTTTACCAGCCATTTTTCCTCTACATCCCAGTCGTGATGTTTTTTCATCCAATCTCTAACAATTTCAAAATATGGGGTCTGGACTTCACTGTAACCAAAGATTCCATGCTCTGCCCGCTTTGTCAGGGCATCCTCAATATATGAAGACGTTTCAAAGTCCATATCCGCTACCCAGAGAGGCAGCACATCTTCCGGCATTCCCCGCCTTTTTGCAAAATCATATTTAATGCAATTTGTGTCCTTTCTGTTTATAATCCTGTTAAAATCAAGATTTCTCTCAGCCATGTAATTCACCTTCTATCTCACGAAAAACGTTATCAAGTTCATCTAGCAGGTCTTTGACATTTTCAATGCCCACAGAAAGCCGGAGTGTGCTGTCTGTAATTCCATTCTTTTCACGGATTTCTTCTGGAACATCCCCATGAGTCTGTGTTGTAGGATAAGTAATCAGCGTTTCAACACCTCCAAGGCTTTCTGCAAACTTAATCATGCGAACCTTCTCCAAAATCGCCAATGCAAATTCCCTGGTTTTAACCTGGAATGTAATCATCGCTCCAAATCCTCTTGCCTGCTTTTTCATAATTTCATATCCCGGATGCGTGGGCAGTCCCGGATAAATTACCTTCGTCACCGCATTTTGTTCCTTTAACCAATTTGCAATGGCTGCCGCATTTTGCTGTGACCTCTCCATACGGATGCCAAGGGTCTTGATACCACGCAGAATAAGCCAACTGTCAAAGGGGGCAAGACCCGCTCCTGTCGTCTTGATTAAAAACCGAAACTTCTCACTGATATCCTCCCTGTTTGTAACCAGAAAACCTGCCAGTGTATCATTGTGGCCGCCAAGATATTTCGTCCCACTATGTACAACGATATCTGCCCCAAAATCCAGCGGATTCTGAAAATATGGTGAAAGAAAGGTATTGTCAACAATCAGCAGCAGATTATGCTTTTTCGTTATCTTACCAAGCGCCTCTATATCTGTCACATGCATCATGGGATTGGTAGGAGTCTCAATGTAAATGGCCCTGGTATTTTCATTAATATAGCTTTCCACGTCTTCCCTGTAACAGTCTATACTTGAAAATGTAATTCCGTTTTTCTCGGATACATTATGAAAAAGCCTGATGGTTCCTCCATAAAGGTCCGCATCCACAATCAGATGATCCCCCGGGTGAAACAGCTCCATCATCAAAGTAATCGCTGCCATTCCCGATGCAAATGCCAATGCGTCCAATCCATTTTCCAAAGATGCCACCACTTTTTCCAGATGCTTCCTGGTAGGGTTTTGTAATCTGCTGTAATCATAACCCGTGCTTTTACCCACCCCCAAATGAGCATAGGTTGCCGTCTGGTAAATAGGATAGCTTACTGCCCCATAATTGCTGCTGCACCCCTCATCTTCTTCTAAATGCAGGCATTTTGTCTCGATTCCTCTGCTCATAACGGTTCCTCCTGGTCAGCCTATAATTCCTATTAATTTAGTATGTGTTTAAATACTACCATATCCTGCCATCAAAAGCAACTAAAAAATCCATAAAATTTACCTGTAAGTAATTCCGCTAATTTCCTCCACAGGAATCTCTACTCCATCCTGCATCACCATAAACCCTCTGTGGACGTCCATCTTTTTCACCCTCCCCGGAAGCGTCACATATGCGCCCCCTGACTTTCTCTCATCCGGCACAAAATAAGTCACAGAAACCTCCGGCATCTTTCCCTGCTCCTCTAAAATCCTTTGAAGCATACAGAGTTTTTCATTTATCTCCTGCTTTTCATCTTCCTCCAATTCCATCCGCTGCTGTGTTATCCTGTCAGTCTCCCTCACCACATCTTCATAACCTGAAAGGGCGCAAAATGGTGAAAACTGGGCCGCCCTGGCGGCTGCGGACATAGGCTTATGCACTTTAGAAACAGGGCGGGACAACCCCATAATATCCTCGTAATCCCGGCATATTTTAAGTTTCTCCTGCACTTAATTCCACCTCCTGTTATGCCTTATGTCCCCCAATCTGTCCGTTGCGCTGCATGGTCATAGCCCCTTCTTCCAGATTCATCCCCTTTAAAACAGCATTTTTTCCGTATTTCTTTTTAATGCTAAGCACTGCCTCCTGCATTTTCCGCTCCCTGGCCAGCTCATCCTTCTCCCTCTCCTGCTCTTTTTTCAAAGCTTCATAATCGGTAAAAAGTTCAAGCTGCTGATAAGAAAAATCTTCCGCCGCCTTATACTCTTCTACCACATGGTTTGCCGTAATATACACCCGCCTGACCAGAAGTTTTTTGTCCACAATGCGGTCATACAGCTTAAGAACCTTATCCGTAATCAGCTTCGTGGAGGATGTATACCTGCCCAGATTTTCCGTTCCATGGGCATGTTTTGGGACTTTCCTCCCGTAATGGTCAGTGGTCACAGGGCCATGGTAGGATTTTCTTATTTCCGGGTCCGTCAGGTTTTCTATGTCATATCCTACCGTCAGCACAATCTGGTCCGCCACCATTCTTTTGTCCACCAGTTCTAATACAAGTAAATCCGTCATCTCCCGGACAATGAGCCTTGCCTTTTCAAAAGAATAGGGGCAATGTAAAACCTGGCCGGAACCTATGCTCTCCGATTCCGGCTTATATGCCTTAATATCCGAAATGGTACAGGGCTCATACCCCCAGGCATGGTCAATTAACAGTTCCGCATTTACGCCGAAAAGCCGATAGAGAAGTTCTTCATTGTAATACTCATTGGGTTTTCCCAGGGAACACCTTGCAATATCCCCCATGGTATACAATCCGATTTCCTTAAGCTTTCTTGCATATCCCGGCCCCACCCGCCAAAAATCTGTAATAGGCTGATGGGACCATAAAAGTTTCCTGTAAGACATTTCATCTAATTTTACAATACGGACGCCATTTTTATCCGGCTCCACTTTCTTTGCCACAATGTCCATAGCCACCTTGCAGAGATAAAGGTTAGTGCCGATTCCCGCAGTTGCGGTAATGCCTGTGGAAGAAAAAACGTCTGACACAATCTTTCCCGCCAATCCTCTGGCAGAAAGCCCGTAAGTCTTAAGGTAATGAGTCACATCCATAAATACCTCGTCAATGGAATACACATGTATGTCTTCCGGGGCAATATATTTTAAATAGATGTTATAAATCCTGGCGCTGTACTCCATATAAAGTGCCATTCTGGGCGGCGCCGTCACATAGGAAAGAGCAAGACCGGGATTATCCCGCAGTTCTTTCTCGTTGCAGGAACTGCCCGAAAATGTGTGCCCGGGAGCATTCATTTTCCTTCTTGCATTTATCTCCTTTACCTTCTGCACCACCTCAAACAATCTGGCCCTGCCGGAGATTCCATACGCTTTTAAAGACGGGGAAACAGCTAAGCAGATGGTCTTTTCCGTCCTGTGTGCGTCAGCCACCACAAGGTTTTCTTTCATTGGGTCTAACCCCCGTTCCATACACTCTACGGAGGCATAAAAAGATTTTAAATCAATTGCAATATAAGTATGATTTTCCATAGACATTCCGGGACTTTTTACGCCGTAATACTATTCCCTGTATAAAGCTGGTAATACTTCCCTTTCTCCTCTAACAATTCCTCATGTGTCCCTTTTTCAATAATCCGTCCCTGCTCTAACACCACAATACAGTCACTGTTCTTTACGGTGGAAAGCCTGTGGGCAATAACAAAGGTAGTCCTGCCCTTCATCAGCTTATCCATGCCGTCCTGGACAATTTTTTCCGTCCTGGTGTCAATGGAAGAAGTAGCCTCGTCAAGAATCAGTACCGGCGGGTCTGCCACCGCTGCCCTGGCAATGGCAAGAAGCTGCCTCTGTCCCTGGCTTAAATTGGCGCCGTCACCTTTTAACACCGTCTGGTATCCTTCCGGAAGCCTTTTAATAAACCCGTCTGCATTGGCAAGTTTTGCCGCCGCAATCACTTCTTCATCCGTGGCATCCAACCTGCCGTAACGAATATTTTCCATTACCGTATTGGTAAACAGATGGGTATCCTGCAAAACCATTCCAAGGGAACGCCTTAAATCGTCTTTTTTAATCTTATTAATATTAATGCCGTCATAACGTATTTTTCCGTCCTGGATATCGTAAAAACGGTTAATCAGATTGGTAATGGTAGTTTTCCCCGCTCCGGTGGAACCTACAAAAGCGATTTTCTGACCAGGCTTTGCATACAGTTTAATATCGTGGAGCACAATCTTTTCATCAGTATAACCAAAATCCACGCCGTTAAACACCACATCGCCCTGAAGGCGGATATAGTCCGTAGTTCCCTGCTCTTTATGGTAATGTTTCCATGCCCAAATCCCGGTACGCTCCTGTGACTCCGTAAGTACCCCGTTTTCCTCCTTAGCGTTCACCAATGTCACATAGCCCTCATCCTGCTCAGGCTCCTCGTGCAGCAGACGGTATACCCTGTCAGCCCCGGCAAGGGCCATAATAATACTGTTAAACTGCTGGCTTACCTGATTGATAGGCATATTAAAACTCTTATTAAAGGTAAGGAAGCTGGCAAGGCCGCCAATGGTTAAATCCGTAATGCCGTTTAATGTCAGAATACCTCCCACAATAGCACAGATTACATAACTGATATTTCCAATCTGGGCATTTACCGGCATTAAGATATTGGCAAATTTATTTGCCTGGTATGCGCTGTCAAACAATTCATCATTTAATTCTTTGAATTTTTTCTTGCTCTCTTCCTCATGGCAGAATACTTTTACCACCTTCTGCCCTTCCATCATCTCTTCGATATAACCGTTGACAATTCCGATGTTTTTCTGCTGCTGCATAAAATAGCTGCCGCTTCTCATAGCTAAAGATTTGGTGACAAAAAGCATCAATGCCACCATCACCAAAGTCACTGCCGTCAAAGGCACATTCAGCCGAATCATGCTCACCAGCACACTTACAATGGTAATTATACTGGATAAAAGCTGGGGAAGGCTCTGGCTTATCATCTGCCGCAGTGTATCAATATCGTTAGTATAAGCAGACATTATGGTTCCGTGGGGATGGGTGTCAAAATATTTAATGGGAAGTTTTTCCATGTGCTTAAACATATCATCCCGAAGCCTTCTTAAAGTTCCCTGGCTTACATACATCATAATCATGCTCTGCACATAGGCACAAATTACCCCTAAGAGATAAAATCCTGCCACCCGCAAAATAGCATAAAGCAGACTGGAAAAATCAGGATTTTTACTGCCGATTAAAGGCATGATATACACATCAATCAAAGTCTTTGTAAACAAAGTTCCCTGGACATTGGCAAGGACGCTGCCAAAAATGCAAACCACCACTACAATACAGGCAAAAAGATAATGTTTCATCACATAGGAAAGCAGCCATTTAAAAACCTTTCCCGGATTTTCAATTTTGGGCATGGGTCTTCCTATTGCCCCTTTTCTTCCTCCTGGCGCCGGCATCCTACATTCCTCCCTTCTCGTCAAAGTCACCGCTGCCCCCAATCTGGGATTCAAATACATCGCGGTAAATTTCGTCTGACTCCATCAACTCTTCATGGGTTCCAAACCCATGAATCATTCCGTTTTCCATCACAATAATGCGATCCGCATTCTGCACGCTGGAAATACGCTGGGCAATAATCAGTTTTGTGGTGCCCGGAATTTCCTCCTGAAAAGCCCTCCGAATCTTTGCGTCTGTTGCCGTATCCACTGCGCTGGTGCTGTCGTCTAAAATAAGGACTTTCGGTTTCTTCAAAAGGGCTCTGGCAATGCAGAGACGCTGTTTCTGTCCACCGGATACGTTAGAACCCCCCTGCTCAATATAGGTGTGGTATCCTTTGGGCATCTTCTCGATAAATTCATCTGCACAGGCAAGTTTACATGCACGGATACACTCTTCTTCACTGGCATTTAAATCTCCCCAGCGGAGATTTTCCAAAATTGTGCCGGAAAACAGCACATTTTTCTGTAATACCACAGAAACTTCGTTTCTTAAAGTTTCCAAATCATAAGTCCGTACATCTTTGCCCCCAACTTTTACCTGTCCTTCCGTGGCGTCATAAAGGCGGCTGATTAAATTTACAAGGCTGGTTTTAGAACTTCCCGTCCCTCCTAAAATACCGATAGTTTCTCCAGACTTAATATGCAAATTAATATGCTTTAACACCGGGTCTCCCTCGTTTTTGTGGTAATCAAAACTGACATCCTCAAAATCAATGCTGCCATCTTCCACTTTAAAGTCAGGATTCCCTGGATTTACCAAATCCGGCTCTTCTGTTAAAACTTCCGTGATACGTTCCGCGCTGGCCATACTTAAGGTAATCATTACAAATACCATAGACAGCATCATCAGGCTCATTAAGATATTCATGCAGTAAGTTAAAAGACTCATTAACTCTCCTGTGGTAAGGCTTTCTGCCACAATCATATGAGCCCCCATCCAGCTTATCCCCAGGATGCATGTGTACACGGTAAACTGCATTAAAGGCATGTTTAAAATAACAACAGACTCCGCCCTTATAAACATATTATACAGATTCTGACTGGCACTGTGGAACCGTTTAATCTCAAATTCCTCCCGGACAAATGCCTTTGCCACCCGGATGCCTGTAATATTCTCCTGGACACTGGCATTTAAATCGTCATATTTGCGGAACACCTGGTCAAAATATTTCATGGCCCGCTTTGCGATAAAAAATATGACAATCCCCAGAAAAATCACTGCCACAAGATATATGCTTGCAATTTTTGCATTGATGAAAAACGCCATGGCAAGGGCGCAAATCATGCTGGAAGGCGCCCTGGTACACATGCGAAGAATCATCTGGTACGCATTCTGCAGATTCGTCACATCCGTAGTCATTCTGGTTACAAGTCCGGCAGTGCTGTACTTGTCAATATTGGAAAAGGAAAAATTCTGGATATTGCCGTACATGGATTCCCTGAGATTTCTGGCAAATCCGGCGGAAGCCCTGGCTCCGTATTTTCCTCCCATAATGCCGGCAAACAGTCCAATCCCTGCCGCCACCACCATCAGCCCTCCCACCTGGTAGATATGGGTGATGTTTCCTGCCTGTACCCCGTCATCCACAATGGAGGCCATCAACAGGGGGATTAATGTTTCCATAAGGACTTCCAGCAGCATATACAAAGGCGTCTTTATGGAATCGCTTTTAAATTCTTTTACCTGCCCCATAAGGGTCTTTAACATACTTATCATCTCCTAATATTATAAAAAATGTCAGCGCTGGTTAAATTTATACCCGTGAGCCAAATGATTTGCCAACAGATATTCGCTGTTTCCCCAAAAACAGCAAATCATTTGGCAAATGTGTATGCTCTGGAGTATAACTGGCAACTAACATTTTACTCGTGTCACTTTTTTATATCAAGTATTTTATAGTTTTTTTAGAAATTAAAGACCCCGCTGCAGAGCAGCGGAGTATTTGATCCTCGCGGCAGTCGCCAAATGCCTGCAAGCAGTCACCTGGCTCGTTGCTCGCGGGAATAACGTATCTCTTACAGATACGTTTTAGAATTATTGAAGGGGTAATACAGGTGGCCGCAGGGGGTCTAACACACTGGAAGCATCAAATAATTCCGACAGATTATCTCTCTCCCCAACCGCATTGCCATAGAGCGTCAAACCGTCCAGGTTTACCCTTCCCTGACGAAGGTAATCCTTTCCGAAATATGTCCGGTAAAGATTGCTGTCCACGTTACAGAAAATATTATAACCCTCACCGCGGAGGTACTGGTATTTTTCATCGTAGGAGGAATAAGGGCCCCAGTCCCCCAAATCCTGTCCGTGGGCAAAAATAATGGTATCCACAGGCCCTACAATAGGTTCCACGTTTTCCCTCCATTTCTGTGTATCAGACATAAGACGTTCCAGACTCACTTCCCCAATTTTAATATGGCCCCAGGTATGGCTGGCAAATTCCCAGCCGTCCTCTTTCATGGCATCAGCCACTTTTTTTGCCTCTGCCCGTTCTCTTTCAATGTCAAAATCAGGGTGGTCTAAAATCCAATTTTTTTTATCCTGATACAAATTAGGATTATTCACATCGGTATAACTGATATCCGTGCGGTATCCTAAAATGCCGTTGTAACCGGTTAAAGCGATAATTCCCTTGGCTCCCCGATAGGAAGCGTCGGGATGTTCTTCAATAAAAGCATCTAAAAGCGGCACCACATCATAAGCCCCCGTCACCGTTGTGCCGTCTTCCTGTATGTATTCGCAGACCGGTTTATTATTTTCATCCACAATCAATTTGGAAGCGTAACCATAATTATCATAACAGTGATAATAGGACAAATCATCCTGGGAAAGAACATATGCCCTCTTTCCGGGAGGCAGCATCAGCCTGGCAGGCTGGTATACCGCATTGCCTGCTTCATCCGTGGCAGCATCTATTAAATCATGAATACCTACAATGACATAACCGCTGTCGTACATTTCCTGAATTATTTTTTCAAACTCGGTTACCGTAGTCATCCATTGATTATTTCCCGCTGCCTGAGGGTCTGTGTTCTGATTTGCAAAAGCACGAACCGGGTCAACCACTAAGGAATGATAAAACACATGGACAACCTCTTCCATATTAACCGGCACACAGGAATCCTGAAGGGATTTTATTTCCTGAATCTGACTCATAATTTCTTCGTCTGTCTCATAACCCTCTAAAGATTTCAACAGGGCGATGGAACCGTCATAGTCATAAGATGCCGCTAAAACTTCCGCCTGTTTTATGATTTCAAGACGGTGGGCATCATCTTCCTTATCCTGTTGTTTTGTTTCGGTTTTTACTTCTGTATCCTGTTCTAAAGTACCGTTTTTTTCTTCCGTATCCTGTTTTAAAGTATTGCTTTCTTCTTCTGTATCCTGTTTTAAAGTATTGCTTTCTTCTTCCGTATCCTGCCTTAAAACAGAAGTGTTTTGTTCTGACAATACTGTCTGTGTTTTGGTATCTGCCACTTCCATGCTGTCGGGGGATTTATTTTCAATTCCTTTTCGTCCTGTATAAATACCTATAAACAAAAGTATCAATAATCCAAAAAAAACACTTACAACTATCCTTGTTTCATCTTTTCGTTTTCTTTTATCCATTTCACCACATCATTTCTATCATACGGTCAATTCTTTGTTACCATTCATGGCCTAACCGCTCACTTGCTGAGCGGTAGGCCCAGAACATGATTCAAGTGTGAGCGAGCCCCAATTTGCGCAGCAAATTCTTAAAATGGGCTCGCGAAGTTACAATTCTTTACCGTATTCTATTATACACTTATAATAATATGTTGAAAAGTATATTTTTGGATTACTTTATTTTTCCTTTTTAAACCAAAATGATAAACTGTCAGTCTTATTCATTTAAAGTTTGTTCACTTATCCAACGCTTCAAAATATACTGCCAATTCATTCCGTCCTGCAACACTCGAAGAACCGTCACTACTGATAAATCATCATCTACAATATAAAACAGAAGATATGTACGATATGGTTTTAAATATATGTCATACCCTCTGTAACGAATCCCTGTTGCATTATGACCTTTGGGAAATGCCTTTAAACCTTCAACTGCTGTTTTTATCTTTTTTGTAAAATTCTCACCCAGCTCACGATATTTGAAATTTTCTAAAATATATTTCTTCATTCCCCGAATATCGTCCCTGCTGCTATAAGTAAATTTAATCTTATATTTCTTCTGCAATATGCCACCCAGCCTTAAACTGCATCAATTTCAGCCCACAATTCAGCCTCATCCAATACCCGTCCATGTTCTACATCATCTAATGCTTCATCTAATTTTGACAGCAGGGCATTCATAGCATTTTCTACTGTGTAGGAATCTTCTCTTGTTTTAACAGCATCGGTAAATACCATAAACTCGTTTCCCTCCAAAATGTACTTTTATTTCACTGCATTTCTATTATATGCTATCATCATTGATTTTACAAGATTTTTGATGCAAAATACTTTGTAATTGTGGTATATATTCTCAGCGTATCGGCACGTCACCTTGCCAGGGACAAACTCTGGCTATTCTTCCACCTTCTCAAACAATCCCATAAACTGGTCGCCTCCCCAATTTACAGTTGAAAAGTACCGATACAAATAATAAAGCAGCAATGATGACTTTTTCTGCCAAAAACCCAATTCTTTTCCCGAAAGCCCGTGAGAGCCGCCTGCCAGGGAAAGCAAATCTCTGGTAATAGGAGAGTAAAAAGGAAAACCCGCATAAAATACCTTCACCGTTTTAAATCCATGGTGATTAAAAAATCTTTCCAATTCCCCCCTTTTAAAATTTCTGAAATGCCCTGCAGCTTCCACTTCATATGCTCTCATTCTGCCAACGGGAACAGAAACTAAAATATATTTGTGTGAAAGCTCTGTTATTTTCACCGCCAGAGGTTCCCAGTCTTCTAAATGTTCCAGAAGTTCAAAAGCACAGACAAGGGAAAATGTTTTATCGCTTTGCAAATCCATTGCATTGGAGCATAAAAAGGACAGATTATTTACGTGTGAATAATTTTCTTGTGCTTTATGGATTCCGACTTCTGAAAAATCCACTCCAATAACTGATGCTTTGGGGTAATCTTCCGCAAAAAATGCCGTATTCAGCCCCTTTCCACAGCCAATATCAAGAATATTTTTTATGTATTCCGGATGTTTCATCCAATTCCGCCATAGGAAATTTGCTGCTGTTTACAGTACCTTTTCTCAAAGTACTGCCTGGATGATGGCAATAATTATATCCAACGTAAGAAAGACTTCTCACATTCTTTGCATAAAACTTTGCACTTATGGCAAAAGGCACATCTTCATATATTTTTCCTACGGGAAAAAATATATGATTCCTCATTATAAAATCCCTGCGGATAAGCCTTCCCCATATAGCAAAAATCCCTGCCCTCCCAAATCCGCTCTCCGGTGCAAAAGGCGATATATTGCATTCACTTCTAATCTTTCCTGCCTCATCTATTACCCGGTAACCACAGGAAACCATATCTGATTCGTAATTTTCTGCACATAATTCCAACTGCTGCAAATAATCAGAATCAATATAATCATCGCTGTCTATAAAGGCAACATATTTTCCGGAAGCTTTTGCCATTGCTTTATTTCTGGCATATGCCTGTCCGGCATTTTCCTCATAAAAATACTTTATGTCCAATTTTGATTTGCTCTGATAGTCTAAAATAATCTTTTCTGTTTTGTCGGTACTCCCATCGTTGACAATAATCACTTCAAAATTCTTAAAACATTGATTCTCCAGGGATTTTAAACATTTCTCTATATACTTTTCTACATTATAGGCTGGCATAATGACAGAGATTTCTTTCATTGGCATCCTCCATATTTTTCCAAATCCCTGATAATTATATATTCTATAAAGATTTTTGTCAACTATTAGTATATTTATTCTACTTTTAGTTGTACTTGGTCTGTTTATTAACAAAAAAACGGAATACATCTTTTTCCCGGATGTATTGTATCAGGTAAATAACTCGCATCTTGAATAAACACCTCTCGGTTGAGATAATTGAAAAAGCTGAAAAAGTTCACAA
>CANRJF010000031.1 GCA_947630855.1 uncultured Lachnospiraceae bacterium | reverse complement strand
CAGGAGTCCCACCTTACCCTTTAACAGGCTGGGTTTTGTGGAAAGCAGCTCCCATGAAATGTAAGGGATTCCGCGATACAGGATATAGCCAATCAGCCCCAGCAGAAGAACACAAATCAGCCCTGCCGCCATATACATCAGTAAGTTTAGCAATAATCCCTTGATTTTCCTTGATGTGGATATTGTATCAGTCACTCTCTCCACCTCTTTTCACAATGAGATTCAATACAAGATTGATAGCCATAATAAACAAAAATAATACAAGGGCAATTGAAAACAATGCCTGCCGCTGCAGCCCGGAAGAATACGACATTTCACTGGCAACGGCTGTGGTGAGGAAGCGGACGCTTCCAAAAAGCCTGGGCATATTGGCAACATTTCCCGAAACCATCATGACCGCCATTGCCTCACCGATTGCCCTGCCTATGCCAAGCACAATTGCAGTGATGATTCCGCTTTTTGCCGCGGGGACAACGACTTTAAATACCGTTTCCGTTTTAGTTGCCCCCAATGCTAAAGACGCCTCCTCGTATTCTTTCGGCACTGCCTTAATGGCTGTCTCCGAAACTGATATAACGGAAGGCAGAATCATGACGGCAAGGACAAGAATTGCCGAAAACAGATTTGCCCCGTCTGGAAGATGAAACACCTCGCGGACGCATGGCACAATAAGAATCATTCCCACAAGCCCGTAAACCACCGAAGGTATTCCTGCCAGCAAATCCACCACATTCCTTACAATTCCCGCAACTCCCCGGGGAGACATTTTTGCCAGAAATATGGCACACAAAAGTCCAATGGGCACGCCTATGAGTATCGCCCCGAAAGTTCCGTATACCGATGTCAGGATAAAGGGCAGAATACCATAGGACGGCTGGGCGGCGGTGGAAGCCCAAGTGGTTCCAAACAGGAAATCAGCCAGTCCAATCTCCTTTATTGCCGGAATACCGCTTATTACCAGAAATATGGTAATGAGTATGACAAACAGTATTGTAAGCATGCCGCACGCCAGAAATATGAGATTCATTGTCTTTTCCATCAGCCTTGCCGTCTTTTTTACTTTTTTCATAACAGCCTCCGTTTTATCTGACCACAGGTACTGCTCCTGCTTCGGTAATCAGTTCATCTGCCTCCTCGCTTGTGGCAAAATCGAAGAAATCCTGTGCCGCTTTGGAAAGAGCTGCATCCTTTTTGGTTACCAGTACAAAGTTTCTTTGGATTTTGTACTCTCCCCCCTGAATTGTTTCTGTGGTAGGAGCTATTCCCTCAATGCTGACAGCTTTGACACTGTCGTTTAAAGAGGCAACGGAAGCATAACCGATGGCATTGGGATTGCCTGAAACCGTCTGTACCACATCTCCGGTGGAGGTAAGTTCCTGGGAATACTTACAGTTATCCTTTGTGCCTGTAACCTCCTCAAAACCATCTCTTGTTCCTGAAGCTGCCTCACGCCCGATACAGACAATAGGGGCATCGCTTCCTCCTACCTCTTTCCAGTTGGTAATCTCTCCGGTATAAATCTTTCCCACCTGTTCCACGCTTAAATCAGCCACAGGATTTTCAGGATTTACAATCACTCCAATCCCGTCAATAGCAACCACTGTACCGGTTAAATCTGCCTGCTCCTCCTCTTTCAAATCACGGCTTGCAAGCCCGATATCACATCTTCCCTCAGATACGGCGGAAATACCGGAACTGGAACCTGTGGGATTATATGTAACTTTAATGTCTCCATGTTCTTCCATGTAAGCTTCGCTTAAGAATCCGATTACTTTCTCCATTGAGGTGGAACCGTCTGTTGATACGGTTTGTGAATTTTCTGCTTTCTGGCTTCCCCCGTCTGCTTCACCGGAAGAATTGTCAGCGCCGCACCCGGCAACTGCCCCTGCAAACAATGTTAATGCTACTGCAAACGTAATAATTTTTTTCATAAATAAACACGCTCCTTTGAAATATTTTTTTGTACGAATACATTGTATATCCGCCAATGTTAATTCCAAAAGTGCGTGTATGTTAATTGTAAGTTAATTCGTATCTGCTCAGTACCCACACAGATACGCCATTATACCTCTTGCCGTTATCCGCAGTTATTAGAAATTTTCTAATAACTGCAGCCGGTTGCAGTTCGCTGTCTTTGGTTCAATAACTAAAGATGAGTAACAATTTTATATAAATTTTCACCTAATAGGTTCATATCTATTGCAATTTTCGTTTTATTGAATATAATAGATAGTGAAGGAGGTGTTGATATGGCACAGGCTACTTTTAGTATTCGGATGGACGAGGCTTTGAAGCGTCAATTTGATGCTCTTTGTGCTGACTTTGGGATGAATGCTACCACTGCATTCAATGTGTTTGCACGGGCTGTTGTCCGGGAAAGAAAAATTCCATTTGAAATTCAGGCTTCTGAGGAAGTAACCAGAGCTTCCGGCATGCAGGCTTTTCTTGCCTTACGAGAGGAAGCAAAGCAACACGGTGTTCAGGATTTAAGCTTAGATGAAATCAACGAAGAAATCAGACAAGCACGGTACGGAGGTGAATAAATGATCTGCTATGCAGTAATTGACACAAATGTCCTTGTTTCTGCATTGCTGTCAAGTCACGACGATGCCGCTACTGTTCTGGTCGTTGGAAAACTGTTCTCTGGTGAAGTGATTCCACTCTTCAATGATGAAATCCTGAAAGAATACAACGAAGTGCTGCGACGTACCAAGTTTCATTTTTCAGAAGGAACTGTCAGTATACTTCTGTCAACCATCGAAAAGTATGGAGAACGAATTATACCTGCACCAACCGGCGAGTTACTTCCAGACATGAAAGACCTTCCTTTTTATGAAGTCGTTGTTGAAAAGCAAGAAGACGATGCATATTTGGTTACCGGCAATATAAAGCACTTTCCCATGAAACCATTCATCGTTACGGCAAAAGAATTTCTGGACATTTTAAACAAGACAAATTAAGCCCTGGGGCTATTCCTGCTTTTCTCATAAATCAAAGCCCCCGCCATAAACAATACGCTCAACAAAGCAAGCCATAGTTTTGTCGTATAACTTCCCCTACTCATGGAAAATAAATAAAAGATGCTCTCATCCCATATATTACCGGGAAGATTTAATAGATAATATCCCATGGATACTAAGTATCCTGCAGCAACAGAATTACTTAATTCCGATACAAGAAAACCTGAACTGCCTAATGCCGTTGCACTTATAACTGTTCCTGCCACATATGGAATAAAAGGAAATGTGCAGTTTTTCCAAACCATAATTCCAGAAAATATACCTGTCATCATAACAAGCAGCATCATTGACATTACCAAACGCAAAAACAATATTTTCCAATGAGGTGTTTTCTTTGTACAAACTACTTCCCGTATCGCTCTTGACTGTTCGGGAGCATTCAGCGGAATGATAAGGAACATTCCTATGAGTATGACGGATTGTTCCAAACATTCTGCCGAACGAACCGCATCCAAATTTGCAATTCCTCTTAACAGAGGAACTATCCATAAATAAACTGCTGCCAAAAACAGGTTATTTCTTATGGCAAGATGAAAATTTGTTGAACATGCCATATATATTCGCCGCATTGATTCTTCCTTTCCGCTTCTGCCCTAAAATCCATACGGATAAACCGGCAAACAAAATGCCCATGCCAGCTAAAGCTGCCCTGTTTATGCAAATTGCTTTAAATCCATCCTGTATGATTTCATAGCCCCGCAAAGTATTATGCCTTACCATCAAGGTTGTAATATTTGTATCTCCTGACAATCCCGTTACCCCCTTATCAACTGTCCACCATAAAAACTGCAAAATAATGGCAATAGGAGAATCCGTCAATAAGGTAAAAAACATTCCCGCTGCACATACCGCCATGACTGTGGGAAGCAGCCACCAGCAAATGTACCTGATATAAGCAAAATAATCTACTGAAAATCCGTTTTCTGCCCCAAAAGAAATAAGCGGTATCAGCGATTCAAAAGAAAGCAGCACAACAGGAATTAAAATCATTGTGATACCGGCAAGATACCTTGAAAACACCAGCTTAAATGAAGATATTTTTCTGGCATAAATCAATTCCGTCCCATTATCCATACGGTCTTTCAACCACATAACCACTACAATAAATATGGGATACAAACCTAATGCCAATCCCATATAATCGCAGAACAGCCGTGCGAAAGGTACGGTGATATTCTCATCAAAAACCGCGTGATTATATTCTTCCATTGCTTCCTCATAAGACATATCAGACTGCCCAAAACATTCTGTTAAAACATCCAATGAATAATAATATCCGCCTTCCGTAATACTTTCTGCTTCTGTCAGCAGTTCCTTAAATCTTTCATATGAAACCTGTGATATAAAATGCTTTGTTTTGTCAACGGATTTATCCGAATTTTCTGCATTGGTAATAATAATATTTCCACTACTGTCCGTTTCAAAACTGCCGGAATGTATTATCGTACCATTTATACCAGGAAAATAATCCTTTGGAAGTGTATCCAGTTGTGATTTTGTAAGCCCGGTTATTTCACACAAAATTCCAAGTATTCTGTTTTGCTCATCCTCATTCAGGGAAACCGATTTATAATATCCCAAAGGATATGTTGTATAAGAATTATTACGGTACTCTGTCAATAAAATATCCGCCATTCCGCACATAATCTTTTCAGGATTTTCTTTGGTCTTTGTACCAAAAAACTTATCTGTTTTTAACGGCTTTGCAAGTAATGGGCGGTCAAATCCATAGTCTGCCCCGGCAGTCCCATTCCCACGGTCTATTTCCTTCATTGTAAAACCCCGAAAATTCCCAAACCAACTGCATACCAAAACAGTAATAAACAAATAATATATTATGCTTGCTGCTATTTTGCGGCACTCTCTTACATACAATTTCAAACCTGAACACCTCCCTGTCTTTGACTTAGCAGATACATATATCCATCCTCCAAAGCAGGAGCCTGCCCTTCTTTCCCCCCTGCCTTCTGTATCAATTCTTCTGTACTGCCATTGAATATAAGCCTGCCTTCATTTAATACGCCAATGTTTTCACAAATTGACTCAATATCGGAAACAATGTGCGTTGACAGCAATACAATCCTCCCCTCCGCAAATTTGCCCAGCAAATTACGGAAACGCATACGCTCTTCCGGGTCAAGTCCTGCAGTTGGTTCATCCACAATAAGAATCTCCGGATTATGCAATAATGCCTGTGCAATCCCTAACCTCCTTTTCATGCCTCCTGATAGTGCCTTTACTTTCATTCGTGCATCATCTTTCAGATTTACCCCTTCAAGCAACGTAAAGATTCTTTCCCTTCGCACTTTATCCGGAACACCGGATAACAATCCAAGATAATCCATGGCGCCATAAACAGTCATATTTCTGTAAAAGGAAAAATCCTGGGGAAGATAACCCACCATTTCCCTGATTTTGGCTGTTTCTTTTATTGGTACACCATTCATGCTGACTTCGCCGCCTGACGGCTTAGAAAGAGTTGCTAAAATTCTCATCAGACTGGTTTTACCTGACCCGTTCCGTCCAAGAAGCCCGTACATTCCAGAATGAATCGTAACAGATACATGTGAAAGAGCCGTCTTTTTTCCATATTTCTTGGAAAGATTATTGATTCGGATTTCCATAAATAAAAAACCTCCTTACTTGTAATGTAAGAAGATTTTATATCCCAAAAGTCAATTTTCCGAAAACACACTACAAAATATTCAGTTCAGCAATGACACACCCCCCCTTTCCTTTATTGTTTCTGATATACAGCAAACCCCCATGTTTTTCACAAAGCATCCTGCAGACACTAAGACCTATGCCGAAATGTTCCCTTCCCTTATCCTTACTATAAAATACGGTGGCTGCCTTTCTCAAATCCTCTTCTGTAAAACCTTCCCCGTCATCCTTTACGGTAAGAACTAAAAATCTGTCTTTCCGGGAAATATCTATGTTTATCTGCTTTTCAGAATATCTCAATGCATTTTGCAAAAGATTTTCTAAAATCCGAAATAATACACTTTTATCTATGTTGGCCTCATCCAATGAAACGCTGTTTGAAAAAAGAATTTCCTTTCCCTGTGCCAACTGACGCACATTACTTTCTATTTCATTTAACAGCAATTTTGTATTTTCAGGCTGCTTCTTGATTTCAATACTTTCTATTCTTTCAATATCCCGAACACACTCCACATATTGTTCTAACCGTATCACAGCTCCCCGCATGGACGACACCGTATCCATCAATTCCTCTTCCGTAAGTTTATCCTGTAAAATATTTTTTTCCAGATAATCCATATACCCTTTCAGGACAGTAATCGGTGTTCTTAAATCATGTGCCACCGAAGCATTCAGTAATTTTCTTTGTTCCAAAGATTCCCACAATGCCTTATGATTTTCACGGAGTTCACTTCTCATTTTTTCCATAGAACAGCATAGCTGCCCCAATTCATCATCGCCGTCATATGAAATATGGAAATCAAGGTCATTCTCCTGTATCCTTTCTACTCCATTCTGCAACTGTGTAATCGGCGTCCGCAGTTTCCTTCTGTAATAAACCGCAGCCGCCGCACCAATACCAATAATAATATAAAGGACAGGAAAGGCTGTCATGACAATATACGAGCCATAATAGGCTATATTATCCTTAGTGCCAAGCGGCTGCCATTTAACATCGCTTTTACCTATATCAATAATATAACCGCCTGTCTGTTCATCAATCTTAAGGTGGGGAGAACTTATCACCAACTGCCGCTTTTTTAATATCCCCTGCCGGGTCTGGTTTGCCGCAAAAATTGTGATGGCTGAGAGCATGGTAATCACACATATTGTAATTAAAAAAGTAATTATCATAGACATTTTCAGCGATTTTATTTTATCCATTTATATCCAACTCCCCATACTGTTGCAATATAATTTTTATCGGTATAAACCGACAGTTTATTCCGTATCTTTCGGATATGTTCTTTTACTACAATGCTGTCCCCTTCTTTGTCATAGCCCCAAAGTTTTTCATAAATAGTTTCCCTGTCAAAAACCATCCCTGCATTTTGGGAAAGAAACCGGATAATTTCAAACTCTTTATTTGAGAAATCCAACTGCTTTTTTCCGTAAAAAACCTCCCTGCTGTTATAGTCAATAACCAGCTCTTCATCAAACCTTAGATTTACTGCTGCTGCCCTCCTTTCTTCACGCCGCAGATGTGCCGAAATCCTTGCTGAAAGTTCATCTACACTAAAGGGCTTGGTTATATAATCATCTCCGCCGACAGATAAGCCTTTTATCACATCCTGTTCCGTCACTCTTGCCGTCAGAAAAATAATAGGGCAGGATACATGTTCTCGAATAAGCCGGCATAATTCTAACCCGTCCATCTTAGGCATATTGATGTCTAACAATATAATATCCGGCGTATCAGACAGCAATTTTAATGCCTTTTTTGCACTGTCTGCCGTATATACCAGAAAGCCCTCATTCTGCAGACATTTTTTCAACATTGATAAAATCATTTCTTCATCATCTATCACTAATATTTTATATTTCATAGACTTTACTCCCCGGATATTTTGTCCATTTTATCATAAGCAGCAAAAGTCAAAATTCCGCCAAATTTTTTCTGCTTTTTTATTATACACATCCCACCAAACGATATCAATCAAATACCTTCTTGACCTTTGAAAGCATTTTTGTTATCATTTTAAATAATTAAAATTCAGAGGTCATTATGCAGACAAGACAGGAAGCAATACAATATTGTTGTTCATTTAAAGATGTATATGAAGATTATCCTTTTCACGATAATAATTGGTGTGTCATGCGTCATAAGGAAAATAAAAAGATATTTGCAATGATTTATGATAAGGATGAATACATATGGATTAACGTAAAATGCGACCCGGAATGGAGAGATTTCTGGAGAAATGCATTCCCGTCTGTATTACCTGCATATCATATGAACAAGACACACTGGAATTCTATTATTCTGGACGGAACAGTTCCTGATAAGGATATTAACCGGATGATTGGCGAAAGCTATGACTTAACGAAAGGAAAAAGAATTGGACAAAGAAAGAAGAGAAGCAATTGATGCCGGCAACCGGGCATTGAGAAGCCTTAAAGAGGCGCAAAATAATTTAGACAGCGCGAAAAACTGGGGACTTTGGGATATGTTTGGCGGAGGATTTATTTCTACAATGGCAAAACATTCCAAAATGGACAGTGCAAAACAAAATATGGAACAGGCAAAATATGACCTGAGAAATTTCAGCAGAGAATTGGATGATGTGAATATGACATGCCATCTGGATATTGAGACAGGCGATTTCCTGTCCTTTGCGGACTGGTTTTTTGACGGCTTTGTTGTAGACTGGATGGTTCAGGACCGGATTAAACAGGCATCCGGCCAGGTGGCAGAGGCAATCCGCAGAGTAGAAGGAATCTTAAGACAACTGCAAAACTAAAATCAAAGCCACTCTGCAAGCAGTTACCGGCTCATTGCATTTCCGCCTAAAAGCGGTCTGGCAAACCATTCGCCGATTACTGGTGCCGCTTAAAAGCGGCACTTTATTATTGTTGTTTAGAATCTCCTTCCACTTTATCCGGCCTATGGCCTTAGCAACGCTCAACTTTGGCGGAATTGAAACATACATATGCACATGGTCAGGAAGCGTTGCTGTCATTTACATTATGCAGGTTTTCATTCATTTTTTTAACATTATGCTTTCCAATCATAAATTGAATAATCCAAATAATAACAAAAATCAGGGCAAAAATCCCAAAATAGCTGAATACTCCGGCAATGCTATGCTCCATCCAATAGGTAACATAAGCAATGGGCAGCATGATTACAGAAGTAATGATAAAATAAATCCCGGTCTGTTTCGTAATGCTCCAGTTTTCTATTTCCCATATGACTGAACTTGCCGCAAAACCAGTACCCAACAACCCACAGAGAAACGCCTGTAAAACAACTGCTTTGATTTCGTTTCCAATTACGGAGATTAGTTCCGGCACACAAGGAGCATAATATCCATCCGCCCAAATAAGAGAACTACATATAGTAATTAAATATCCGATTGCAATTCCAACAGGAAAACCAAAAATACCCCGCGAAACTATTTTCTTTTTCATTTTTTCCACCTCATATTCCTAATATTTTTTTAATTTTTGAAACATAACGCCTGGACACATATGTCACTGTGCCGTTTGATAATTTAACGCAAATCGTACCTGTAAAACTCATGTCAAAGTTATGGACTTTTTTCAGATTAATGATTTCCGAATTGGAAATACGGACAAACTGATGGGAGGGCAGCCGTTCCTCCATTTCATATAGCCGAAGGCGCAGTGTATATTCGCCTTTATGGGTGACGGCAAAAACTTTTCCGGCGCTTGTATAAATCCGAATTAAATCCCCCTGGTCTATCACTTCAATTTTGCCGTCCTTACTGCCTGAAATAACCTGAGGTACATGATTTGACAGCTTGTTCAGTATCATATTTACATCCTCCGTCATGGAAGCAGTCAATATGATGATTTTCGGTTCATTATACGAACTGTCTATCTTTACTTCAAACTGCATTTGAAATTCCCCCTTTCTGTGAAAATATTATATGAAAATAATTTATTGCTTTCAACAGATTTTCAACAGCCGGCTGATTTTCAGGCATAAGTGGTAAAAAAAGCAGGAAATCCAGAAAAGATTTCCTGCTTTATAATGCCGCTGATAAGCGGCTGGTTATTTAGATTTAATTAGCTGTTTATTCGTTTACCAGATTATATTCCTCAATGGATTTATTAATAGAAGATACCATATTGTCCACCGCTTTATCAATATCTTCTTTCCCATTCAGCATACTTTCGATCTCTGTTTCCACGGTTGCCCTTGCCTCCGGGAAAACGCTCAGCAATGCGCCTGCATACTCGGGTGAAGAATCATGAAGCTGGTCAATTGCCGTTTGAAACTGCGGATATTTTGCAATATTATCCTTAAATACCTGTTCCTCATGAGCTCCTGTCGTTACAGGAAAATATCCGGTTTCCGCATTCCAATATGCCTGTGACTCCGCCGAAATAAGGAACTTCACAAATTCCCATGTGGCACGCAGTTTTTTTTCGTCCTTGTTATCCAATGCCCACAGGGATGCTCCGCCTATGGAAACTCCGCCCACATCATCAGAGGAAATTTTGGGGAAATATGCTGTGCCCACTTCAAATTTTCCGTCCACATCCTCTAAAATCTGCTTTAATGATGCGGTAGAGCCTAAGGTAATTGCAGACTTTCCAGAAGAAAAATCAGCAAGTCCCGCATCGCCGCCCCTGCCTACATTCGGAGCATAACCTGCATCGGCCAATGCCTTCCACGCCGTCAAAATGTTTTTTGCCGCGCCATTTTCTCCAAATACAACACTGGTTGCCGCTTCCTTTCGTCCGTTTCCGTTGTCTGCATATTCCAGTCCCTGTTTTCCGATAAACTGCTCAAAAAACCATCCATAAATTCCCAGAGAAATTACTTCATCCGCTCCCCCATTAGCCAGAAGCTTATCTCCTATTTCGCTAATGCCCTCCAGGCTGTCCGGTATCTCTGTAATTCCTGCCGCATCAAACATATCTTTATTGTAATACATCAAAGGTGTTGATGAATTAAACGGCATAGAATACAATTGATTATCTATCGTATAATAGGCAGAAAGATTGGGTTCAATCACCGAAACGTCATAACCGTCCTCATCTACCATAAACTGCATGGGCACGGTCCAGCCGGACTCAATCATAAACCGGGTTCCAATCTCATATACCTGAACCAAATCCGCTCCCATGTTCCCGATTTGGGCGCTTTTCAGCTTATTTAAAGAATCATCATATTCGCCCTGGTACTGGGCGTTTACCGTAATGCCATATGTATTTTCTTCATTAAACTGTTTCACCAGATTATCAATTGCCTCCCCGTTCACTCCGCCCATGGAATGCCAGAAGGTAACCTCTGTTCCCTTTACATCTTCTGCTTTTGCCATGGTAAGTTCTGTAATTTGTCCAGCCCCATCTTCGTCAGAAGAAGCCTCTCCCACGGACTGCTCCTCTAATGTTTTTCCTCCGCATCCTGCAAATGCTCCTGCTGCCATAACTCCTGCCATAAATATTGCTGCAATTCTTCTTTTCATAATTTTTTTCTCCTTATTGTTTTTTATAATCTAACCTTTTACTGCTCCTGAAAACATTCCCCTGATTAACTGTTTCTGTCCGATAATAAAAATGGAAATAGACGGAATGATGATTAATACCACACCTGCTATCATCAGGGTAATAGATTGTGCGTCCACGCTGTTGAGCATACTGATTCCAATCTGTACCGTCCTCATGGAATCCGAGCCGGTTACCAGAAGCGGCCACATATACATATTCCATGCATTAATAAATGTATACACTGCCATTGCCCCTATTGCTGATTTGGTCAAAGGCGTCAGGATTTTTACAATGAACCGCAGATTAGAGCAGCCGTCCAGCTTCGCGGATTCATATAACACCACCGGAAATGTCATGTAAAACTGCCGGAAGAGAAAAATCCCCATTGCCGATGTAAGATACGGAATAATTAATACTGCATAGGTATCTAAAAGCCCCAGATTGCCAACGGTCAGGTAATTGGAAATAATTGTTGCCTCCCCCGGCACCATCATGGTTGCCATTACAAGCATGAACAGAATCCCTTTTCCCTTAAATTCCAGAAAAGAAAATGCAAATGCCGCAAGAGAACAGGAAATAATCTGTCCAACAGTGATAAAGCCTGCCATAATAAAGGAATTAAGCACAAACCGTAAAAGAGGTATATTCCTGCATGCATCCACAAAATTGTCAATTGTTGGATGCTTGGGCAAAAGATTTAATTCCGTAGTAAACAATTCACTGGAAGGCATAAATGCAATACTGACCGCATATAAAAGAGGGAGAAGCACTACAAACGCCATCATCACATTTGCCGCAGCCCGAAGCCCTGTGCGCATCCGCCTCTTAGCCAGCGCCCGGGAATTCATCATTTCTCTTAATTTCTGTAATTCTTCTCTGGAAATATTGCCATTTCCACTTATTGTCATACTGTCTGCCATTCTGCTCATCAATATTTCACTCCTTTCTTCTCAAGCCGAAACATAACCAATGTAATCAACATAATAATAATGAATAAAATTACAGACTGTGCAGCCGCGCTTCCAAATCGATAGTTAAAAAATGCATCCCGATAAATGGAATATACAATTACATTTGTGGATTCATTGGGACCGCCCTCCGTCAGAATCTTAATCTGTCCGAATGACTGAAATGCCTGTATAATATTTACCACAAATGTATAAAACATAATAGGGGACAGCCCCGGCAATGTCAGGCTGAAAAACTTCTGGATTCCGTTTGCCCCGTCCACAGACGCCCTCTCATAAATGGTCTCGTCAATATTTCCAAGGCCTGCAGAAAAGTACAGGAAATTAATTCCGCTGTTCAGCCACGCCGTCAGTATGGCAACACAGTAAAGTGCCGTATTCGGGTCATTGAGCCAGTTAATGTCAAGTCCCGTCAGTTTATTTACAATTCCCACCGCCGGGTGCAGCATAATCTGGAAAATCATCGCTGCCGAACTGGATGCAATTGCCATGGGAAGGGCATATGCCGTACTGAAAACCCGTATTCCCGGAAATGCTTTGTTGCATAGTACCGCCGTCACAAGTCCCAGAAACATTCCTCCAAACACGACAATCACCACAAAAACCCATGTCACTTTCAGGCTGTTCCAAAAAGTTGCTGAACTCAAAAGTTCCGCATAATTTCCAAAACCAACAAACAGTTTCGCCTGTCCCATCTTATCCGTCTTAAACAGGCTAAGATATATTGTCTTAAAAAACGGATAGAATAAAAACACAGCAAATACCAATAAGCTTGGAATCAGGTAAAAATAAGGTGATACATTCATCCTTCCTGTTGTCTTCATTTTTTTCTCCTTTTCATAATAAAACATTTTCTTCCGTATCCTTATCAAAGACCTGTATCTTCTCCGGATTAAAAAAGAGCTCCACAAAATCTCCTGCCTGGTTTTTATTTTCCGGCTTAAGCCTTGCCACAAAGTTTTTTTCCTTGTCCTCAAGATAAAGGACTACCTCTGATCCAAGCACTTCCCGCAGTTTTACCCTTTTTGTAAACCCTGCACAGGAATCCGCAAACCCTCCGGATACCGCCTCCTCATATTCACAGACATCCTCCGGACGTATGCCCATAAGTACCTTTTTTCCCATATATCTATGAAAAAGACATTTTGCCAGCGTTCCTTTTAAATAAATCCGGCGTTTTCCCGAAAACCGGGAATCATACTCTTCATCCAAAAGCAGCACCGTCTGACCGTTCTCCTGACCAACGCAGCATTCTAAAATATTCATTGGCGGAGAACCTATAAATTCTGCTACAAACCGGTTTGCCGGATAACGATAGATTCGTTCCGGTGTATCCGCCTGCTGTACTTTCCCGTCTTTCATCACAACGATTCTTGTTCCCAGCGTCATCGCTTCTGTCTGGTCATGTGTAACATAAATGGTGGTTGTCCCCAATGCCTTATGCAGCTTTGCAAATTCAACCCGCATCTGTGTCCGCAGCTTCGCATCCAGATTAGAAAGCGGTTCATCCATAAGAAACGCTTTTGGTTTTCTGATAATCGCGCTCCCAATCGCCACTCTTTGCTTTTGCCCTCCTGACAGGTCGCTGGGGCGCCTTTTCAGCAGATGCTCAATTTCCAGGCTCCTGGCTACCTCATGCACTCTTTTATCAACCTCCTGCTTTGGATATTTCCTTATCTTCAGGGCAAATGCAAGATTTCCATAAACCGTCATATTGGGATAAAGCGCATAATTCTGAAATACCATCGACATCCCCCGCTCCCGGGCTTCCACATAATTACAGAGCTGGCCGTCAATCCACAGTTCCCCCTCACTGATATCCTCCAGTCCGGCAATCATACGAAGTGTCGTTGACTTGCCGCATCCTGATGGCCCCACAAAAACAATAAATTCCTTATCTGCAATATTCAGATTAAAATCATCCACCACACTGCGGCCATTATCAAATTTTTTGCATACGTTTTTCAGTAAAATATCAGCCACTTTTTTCTCTCCTTTCCTAAATCTTACAATAGGAATTATATATTAGCGGTGAATGCATTAACTACCACACTTCCGTTAAACATAAGTAAAATCTATGTAAATCAAACAAAGCGCGCAAACCATGCACGCCCCTCATAAATGAGAGGCATGCATGGTTTGCGCGCTGCTCCTTTCCCAATTGCAAATTTCATTTACAGCTTTTCAAAAATCACCCTGCACCGTTTTCTGCAAAACGCAATACCATATGCGCCGATATTCTCCCTGCCGTCATTGCGCAGTTTTTCGTCATACCGTCTGTCTTTTATCTGGGCCATAGCCTCCTGACAGGCCCTCTCAAGTGCCAAAATACTGGAAGCATACTTCACTTCAATAACCAATCCCACATCCGGGTCTTCCGGCTCAATGAGAATATCACTAAACCCTTCCCCCGACTCGGCATTAGATAAAATCAGCCAGTCCGGTTCGCTGCGCAAAAGCCCCAGCAGCAGACCATGGTAAAAATTCTCTTTCTGCTCATCTCTCGCTTTTGCATCCAGAATGCTAATCATTTTCCCAAGAATCACGTTCAGGCTTTTCTGGATTGTTTCTGCACTGCCGTCTAAGAAAGCCTGACAAAACGCCTGCATAGGCTTTTCGTCCTTTACAAATTTTTCCCGGAACCACTTCTGAATCTTCTCAATAAAGATTTCCCGTACCTCCCGGTTGGGGATTACCAGACGGGTCAGCCCCTCCTGCGCCTGGGGCGCACTGCGCTCCGCCGTCAGGTAGCCCGTTAAAAAGAGCACGCTCCATAAATTGTCAATGCTCTCTGTCAACTCTCCATACGTCAGCGTTTCCACAATTTTCTTCCTAATCCCTCCGCCAGCCACCAGCTCCTCGATTTCCCTCTGTGTCGTCACATTTGCCAACCCGATAAAATCCTGCACAAGCTGATTGGAACTGGTATTATTCCAATAAGGTTTGGGCTTTGCCTGTGGGTCTTCCAGAAGCTTGTCGCAATGATTGACCACATCCCACGGGCAGTACACATCCGCATCGCCAAAATGGTAGCCATCGTACCAGTCTTTCATGTCCTGGTAAGCATAAGACAAGCCGTAGTCCTCCAGCATATTTTGCACCTCCTCATCCGTGAAGCCAAAATATTCATCATAACGTTTGTCCATAATGGTATCAATCTTTAAGTTATTGATTCCCGTAAAAATGCTTTCCTTCGAAATACGCAGACAGCCGGTTACCACAGCAAAATACAAGTCTGGATTGGTCTTAAACGCCTCACCAAAAAAGCCCCGCAGGAATGATACCATCTTGTCATAATAACCATTGCTGTTTGCCTTGTCCAAAGGCACATCATATTCATCAATCAGCAGAATCACCTGCCTGCCATAATGGGAATGAAGCATCCGCATCAACGTAACCAGAGCGCTTTTCAGTTCTGTTTCCGAGCTTTCCCGCCGCATCAGTGCACAAAACATCTTCTTATCAGTTTCAGCCACCGCTTCGCTTTTCAGAAGAAATGCAAGACGATTACATTCAATGGCCACTAACATGCGAAGCATATCTATGGCATCCTCAAAAGACAGCCCCTCCACACCTTTCAGAGGAAGAAATACCACAGGATATCTGCCCTGATACTCTTCGCAAAGCTGTGTTTCCCTGCTGATTGCCAGACCCTCAAAAAGCGTCTTGTCCGAACCAATCTCAAAGAAACTCTCCAGCATACTCATGTTCAGTGTCTTTCCAAACCGGCGGGGGCGGGTGAAGAGGTTCACCTTGCCCCAATTATTTAGTAAATCACAAATCAGCTTTGTCTTATCAATATAATAAAATCCTTTCCGGCGAATTTCATTAAAAATGTCAATGCCCACCGGCAGCTTTTTTTTCACCATAAAAAGCCTCACTTTCCCTAATCAACTGTTATTACACAAGGATACCATCACCCGATAAAACACCGCTTCCCCTGAAAAGCTTTTCAAAACTTTCTTTTTGCCCCCTTTTTCACAAAATATCCAAATGGTTGGTCTAAGCTTCCACTTTTTAACTACATTCCCAGTTATATAATACTTTGCTAAAATCCTCCTTTTTCAGAGCCTCCCCGCTGATAAAGAAATTCGCAACGCCGCAGTCGCCCCACAGCACATAATCTTTCCAGCCTTCCTCATCCTCAACCATCTCCGAATCCATCTGAAACAGCATCATATCATACTTCCTGAAATCCTCCTCATCCTCCCTGGGGTCATACTGGACAAAATATGGATAAGATAACATCCAATGATTTCCCATACAAAATTCATCTGCCAATTCATCCCAATCCTGTGAACCTACAATAGTATCAACAGATTCATCTTTGATGTCTATCCCAAACTGTCTTTGGGCTTCTTCCAAAAACAATATATCAAACCGGTAATCCATAAATCCGATATACGTTTCCCTCACAGAGACATCCACCGCAACCGGAATAAATACGGGCGTATACTCTTCCATATCTTCATCCGTACATGCAGGTATCCCTAACGCCCTTATTTTCTCTTCCGTCATAGTTCTGTCGATATCCCTGTGATACACGACCCGGAATGACTTCTGGCTGTCCGGCTGGTCAAAATCCGCCCCGAAAACATCATCCGCCCCACAAAAAAACTGCAACATTCCCTTTTGAGGCAGTTCTATTTTATCAGGGTTATTTAGCCTTTCCAGACCATCTAAACAAATCTGAGCCAGCAAAAGCATTTTTTCCCCATCGCCATCCACAGGATATTCCATAGACGTATCCCAGTATGGCAGTCCCCCAAACTTGCTTTCAAAAATACTTAATGGCTTTTGGGGATTTATGGTAATCAAATAAGCATTGCGCTTTGTGATTTCTTTTAACTTATTGGCAACACTGTTTACCTGTTCCTTTGTCAATAAAACTTCTTTCTCATCGTTTTTACTGATTGTTTCATTATCCGCCATAGCTGACCTCCTTTTTTCTTAAATTATATTGTTTCATCAATCTATTTGTCAATGTATAAGTTATAATTTGACTTTCCTCATTTTTTTGCCAGAAAAATGGGGAAAGTCAAAAAAATTATAGTTTGCACATCTTTGTAATTATGGTAAAATGAGCAGAAAAGGAAAACAGGAAGGTGGCGCAGATATGTCCAAACGATTTAATACCGCCGGTGTATGTATCCCTGAACAGAATTATATGGTGGACATCCATGAAAAAATCAATCAGATTATTTCAGATTATATCGAGGAAGGAAAATATTTTATCATTAACCGTGCAAGACAATACGGTAAAACAACAATTCTATATCAGTTAGAACAATGCCTGAAAGAAAAATATCTGGTTGTACGGATTAGTTTTGAAGCGGCTGATGAAATGTTCGTGTCATTGTACACCCTGGCTCTGGGTCTGATTCGCAAAATCAACCGTGTACTCAAGGCACAGGAAATCGAACACTTTCTTTTAGAAGAATGGAATCAGCCGATTTCTGAACAATTTCCTCTGGATGATTTGGGCGAACGGATTACAAATCTTTGCCGTAATTCAAGCAAAGAAATCATACTGATTATAGATGAAGTGGATAAAAGTTCGGACAACCAGGTATTCCTGTCTTTTTTAGGGCTTTTGAGGAATAAATATCTGGAACACTTGCAGAAAGCGGATGATACTTTTAAATCTGTTGTTCTGGCAGGTGTATACGATATCAAAAATCTGAAACTCAAACTGCATCCTGGCGAAGAATCAAAGTACAACAGCCCCTGGAACATTGCGGTAGACTTTACTGTTGATTTGGCATTTTCTTCAAAAGACATTGCAACTATGTTGAAAGAATATGAAAAAGATTTTCATACAGAAATGGATATTTCCTATATCAGCAATCTGATTTATGAATACACCTCTGGATATCCTTATCTGGTATCCCGCATTTGCCAGCTTTCCGACGAGAGACTGGCTGGAACAGAACATTTTCCCAAGAAACGGGATGTCTGGACGAAAAAGGGGATTATTGCTGCCGAACTGCTGCTTCGGAAACAGCCGGATACGTTATTTGATGACATGGTAAAGCAATTAATGGAATACCCGAAACTGAAAAAAATAATACAGGATATCCTTTTTTGCGGAACCACATATCCATTTGAAAGAGACAATCACCTTATCAATCTGGGTGTAACTTTTGGTTTTGTAAAGGAAGCGCATGGCACCGTGGCCATAGCAAACCGCATTTTTGAAACGAAGTTATATGACCTGTTTCTTTCCGAAATGATTATGGACGATGTACTTCATCAGGCAGTTCCCACAGAACACAGTCAATTTGTGGTAAATGGTATGTTACAAATGAAGCTGATTATGAAAAATTTTTATCGGCATTACACAGAAATATACGGAAACAGCGATTTAAAATTTGTAGAAAAACAAGGCAGAAAAATTTTCCTGCTGTATCTGAAACCCATCATAAACGGTTCAGGAAACTACTATGTTGAAGCACAGACAAGAGATGCAAAACGCACAGATATAATTATTGATTATCACGGCAGACAGTTTATAATTGAATTGAAAATCTGGCATGGCAACGAATACAATCAGAGAGGGGAGCAGCAATTATTTGAGTATCTGAATCACTATGGAGTAGATGAAGGATACCTGCTTAGTTTCAACTTCAATAAAAACAAAAAAACGGGGATGCAGGACATCACGTATAACGGAAAACGCATTTTTGAAGTCATTGTATAGTCCCGTTTTTCCAACGGCGTTTCTGCGCCTGAATCTTATTCTAACGCCTTAAACAACAAGTTTCATAGTTTTACCAAAACTTTTTCAAAATTTATTCTTCAGTGTGGGCGGTAACGCCCATATTGGTTTTGGGCTTTAGCCTGCCTGTGCAGGTTAAAGCCCGTTTGCATAAGGGGAAAATTTCAAGAAAACTACAACCATTTCGCAGTATCAAAACCAAATGTTTTATTGAATAAGGTTATTTGCTTTCAGCCACTCTTCTACATCACCCGGCAGCTCACTCCCACCAGAATAATGTACAGACAACCCCTCGCCAAGTTCAGCATTCGGTGCCAGCTTTGCTATCGCTGTAAGGCTCTGACCAAAACGACCGCCGCCGTGACTGCAAAACGGCAGAATCAATTTCCCGGAAAAATCATACTCTTCCAAAAAAGAAGCTATCGGCATAGGGATAGATGCCCACCAGTTGGGATATCCGATCACCACAATGTCGTACTCGTCCATATTCTCCACATGTTCTGCAAGCTTTGGGCGGGCCTGTGCATTCTGATCCCGCTGCGCTTCCTCAAGCACCGTATTGTAATCATTAGAATAAGGTTCCACACAGGTAATCTCAAACAAATCAGCACCCGTCTGTGCCTGTATTTCCTCTGCAACACCCCTCGTATTGCCACCCCATGAAAAATATGCAATCAAAATCCTGCCGTTTCCTTCCGTCCTCTTATCTGTCTGAGCTGACTGTACTATCCCATTTCCCCCAGCAACAGCCCCACGCACCAGACGAAGCCCTAAATTAAAACTGGCAGCATCCGCCTCCAATGTCCCACGGTAAGCGGAACGCATATTTTTAGCAAAATCATTCCATCCTCCGCCCCGGTATACCTTCCGGTTTCCGCTTTCTGCTCCGGTGGGATTGGTTTCCCCATCTGCACCATAACTGCCATAGGTATCCCATACCCATTCGCTGACATTCCCGTGCATATTATAAAGCCCGTATCCATTGGGCGAAAAACTGTCCACCGCCACCGTTGTCTGCCGGTATTCACCAGGTTTCGTATCCAGATTTCCCTGGGAAAAATAATTTTCTTCAATCATATAAGGGTAATGTCCGTAATAATTTGCTTCCTCCGCACTGATTGAAGTTTCCGTATTGAACGGGGTTACTGTCCCCGCACGGCAGGCATATTCCCATTCCGCCTCTGTGGGCAGACGGTATCCGTCCGCATCGCGGTCCCATGATACATTTTCACCCTCGATTACATATACCGGAGTCAGCCCGTCCCTTTCACTTTTTGCATTACAATAGGAGGCGGCATCCAGCCATGAGATATTTTCTACCGGAAGGTCATCGCCCACAAAATTGCTGGGATTTTCTCCGCAGATGTCCTGATATTCTTTTTGCGTCAGCTCATACGGGCTGATATAAAAATCATTTACCGTTACGGTATGCAGCGTTTCATCATCACTCCGCCATGCTTCCTCATTCGGACTTCCCATTTCAAACGTACCGCCTGAAATCAAAATAAATCCATCCTCTATATCTGTCCGCACCGCAGGACTTCCCGTTTGCGATTGTGCAGTTTCTTCCTGCGTCGGATTCCTGCTTTCTGTATTTTCTTCCTGAGACGGAGAGCCTTCACCCCATGTATCTCCCGGCTTACTGCCGCCATGATTTAAGGAAAAAATTACAACGGCAATCACAGCAACCGGAATACAAAATGCCAAAACCTTTGCAATCTTTCTTCCCATTTCACCACACCTCCATTTTTGTAAAATCATCCCGAAGTAGTGCCCTGCCACAATAAACATACCAATCATAGCAGCCACTTCCGCATAAAACAGAAACACGGATTTTGTTTCATCAAAAAAGACAAAATGTGTCCCCATAAAAAGATAGTCCGTCATTTTCTGCTGCACAAAGGCGTAGATGCCAAACAGTACGATTCCAAAAGCGACTCCCCGCAGCAGCCAAAGAAACACATCCTCTGATTTTATCTCCGGCAGTTTCCTTTTACACATATCCAAAACGAATTTCCAATGCATTCCGGTATGCAGGGACATCAAAATAAGTCCCCAATGGGAAGCAAATAAGTGTAACGTGCGGGCAGTTATCATCCCTCCCGAAAAAGGCAGCCATTCAAAGACAAAGCCGCTCATCATAATGCCGCTGGATGCCAAAGCCAAAAAATCAAAAAGCAATAAGATATTAAGGGCTGTCCCCGCGCACCGAAGGGGGGAATACATTCCCTTAAACAGATTCCGCATCCAGCCAAAGTTAAGGATATGGTGCAGAATAAACAATAACACCATGCCTGTTCCAAGCCATTCATGTGCCTGTTGTCCCGTCAAAATTTCTGCCATAAGCACCGGAAGCAAAAAGAGCATTACCGCATCAATGATTCTTTTAATAAATGCTTTATGTTTCACTTTGCCTCCACATCCAGTCCAAGACCATTAATCCAATTTACTATATCCTCACGGGAAGATGAACTGCCTAAACGCTCGCCGTCCAGCCATGTAGCGTCACCTGTGCTTAAGCTCTGCATATTTTTCCCACTGGAGCCAATCCCGCTGCCGCCGGATGTACAGAACGGAACAACCGTTTTTCCGGAGAAGTCATAGGCTTCCACAAAAGTATCCATAATGCGGGGTTCCTCGCCCCACCAGATTGGGAAAGCAAGAAACACGATCTCATACTGCTCCATATTTTCCACACTGCCGGAAATGGCAGGCCGGGCATTTTTGTCATTCTGCTCTACCGTCGCCCTTGTATTACGGTCACTATAATTCAAATCATCGTCTGTATACGGTTCCTCCGGCACGATCTCGTACAGATCTGCCCCCATGGCATCTGCGGCATACTCAGCTAATGTCTTTGTTGTTCCAGTTGCAGAGAAATAAGCCACCAGCACCTTGCTATTTTCTTCCTCCGTTTCTTCTGTATCTGCCGGCTCTGCCACAGGGACATCCTGTTCCCCGGTGGACTCCCCAGCCCCGGCATCCGGGCTCTCATCCGTTTCCTCCTGCTGTGAAACTGTCGTTTCCGGCGTATCAGATTTCTCGTCTGTTTTCTGGTTGTCGCTGGAAGAGCCGCAAGCTGTAAAACAAACTAACATTGCTATCATACACATAAATCCAATCACTTTCTGAAATTTTTTCATCATACAAAACCTCCTGAAATTTTATATTTGGATACAAACGTCAAAATACCTTGTGACGCTTTCATCATATTTTTCATATAACCAAATTTACCAGCATCCCAAAAAGCAGGGAAAAAAACATCACAAAGGATAAATAAAAGATAAAATGCTTCATGCCAAGAACAATCTTCACCGCTCCAAGATTTGTAATCTTTGTTGCCGGGCCGGTAATCATAAACGCCGCAGCACTTCCCATACTCATCCCATCCGAAAGCCACTGCAAAAGGAGAGGGATCGTTCCCCCTCCGCAGGCATAAAGAGGAACACCTACCGTTGCCGCCATGAGCACGCCAAAGCCCTCATTATTTTTCCCGAAAAATTCCGCAAAAGTATCGGCAGGAACATACCGCTGGAATAACGCAGACAACAGCACACCCAGCAGAAACATCGGCCCGGTTGCTCTCACATTCCGCCCGAAATTCTTTAACAGGCGTAATGCCGGGTTCGGGTCAGTGTCCCGGCTATGCGGGGCGGCAAAACCGGAAAAATTGAAGAACTGTTTCCCTCTGAAACAGAAAAATACCAGAAGCCCCGCTGCCGCACCGCACAGAAAGCAGGATGCCAGACGGATGATGAGCGCCGTCCCTCCAAGCGCCCCACTGTAAATCATAAGCTGCGGATTCAGAAGGACAGAAGCCATCATAAAAGCAGCCAGCCAGTCATCCCGCATACCTTTTTCCGAAAAAGAAGCGGCAATGGGAATCGTCCCATACATACATAAAGGAGAAAGGATACCCAGTATGCAGGCCGGGATAATGCCAAACAGCCCCAGCTTTTTATCCCGCATACCGTCAAACAACTTATGTATTTTATCTTTTGCAAAAACGGATATGACGGAACCAATCACCATTCCAAATATCCAGTATCTGAAAATCTGTTCAAGCTGGATACTGAAATAGTACCAGATATAAACAGATTCCCGGCGCAGCACATCCAACATACGCAGCCGCCTTTCCTCTATTTGTCAATAGAAACCAACTGATACGCCCTGCTGCCAAGCCCGATTTTTTCCGCCTGCTCTAACGTATGGAGCCCGTTTCTCGATTCAATCCGGTCTACCAAAGACGCCCCATCCTCAGCGCTATATACAAGGTCAATACAAGCCTGATCCACTGCCACCGGGTCAAAAGAAGCCAGAATACCTATGTCATGCATATCGGGTTCCGATGGGCTCCCATCACAATCACAATCCACGGAGAGCCTGTTCATTACATTGATGTACAGAATATTCCCGTCCAGATAGTCTGTTACAGATTTTCCGGCTTCCGCCATGGATTCCAGAAAAGAATCCTGATCCGCGCTCCACATACTGCCGCCTTTTCCGCCTGTATGGATATGGCTTTTTCCTTCTGACGACGCAATGCCTATGGAGATATTCTTAATCGCGCCGCCATATCCAGCCATCGCATGGCCTTTGAAATGGGAGAGTATCACATAATAATCATAATCGGCAAAATGCGCCCCCACATAGTTCTCCGTCAGATTATCGCCTCCGGCTGCTTTAAGCGTCATGGAACCATCAGAATCCATAATGTCCACATCCGCGATTGCCGTATATCCATGGTCTTCTGCCAACTGATAATGCATCGCCGTATTCGCGCGCTGCCCGCCGTAGGCAGTATTGCACTCCACAATTGTTGCATCTAAAGCCTGTACCAGATCCCCGATCAGTTCCGGGCGCAGATAATTGCTCCCCTCTTCCCCTGTGGAAAGTTTTACCGCAACCTTTCCCTCCGGTTCGGCTCCCAGAGCCTCATAGATTGCCATCAAACCCTCCGGGCTTATATCGGTAGTCATATACACAACTGGGGAACTTGTCTTTTCACCAATATTTGTATCTTCCGCCGCTGGCGGTAATTCTTCGCTTCCTGCTGTATCATCTGCGGCCTCTTCCTGATGGCCTGCAGAAGCGGTATTCTCTGAATCAGGACTGCTTTTCTGAGCTTCTGTCCTGTCTGCGCTTTGTCCACAGCCCGCCATAGCCAGCAGCAAAAGCACCGAAAAGAAAAAAGAAATCCATTTTTTCATCGCCATCCTCCATTACTTCAGCAAAGAATATATTTCCTCCGTAACAGGCTCCAGCCATTCATTGGAACCGTTCTCGCCGGGAACCTCAACAGCCAGATGGGAGAACCAGCTATCCTTTGCCGCACCATGCCAGTGCTTTACGCCGACCGGAATATTGACCACATCCCCCGGATGAAGTTCCTGCGCTTCTTTTCCTTCTTCCTGATAATACCCACGCCCTGCAACACAGACCAGAATCTGGCCGCCGCCCTTGTCGGCATGGTGGATATGCCAGTTATTGCGGCACCCCGGCTCAAAGGTTACATTAAAAATCCCAACCTGGGATGTGGAAAGGGGGGCAAGGAAACTTTGTCCTGTAAAATACTGCGCAAAGCCGTCATTGGGCGCGCCAATCGGGAATACCATCTGCGCCCCATGGGCAGCTTTGGCATCTTCCCCCACAGTTTCCTCTTTCCACACGTCCTTCGCCAGCCTAAACACCGCCCAGCCCTTCGGCCATCCCACATAGAAAGCGGCATGGGTAATGATTGCCGCAGCCTCAGCCCTCGTTACGCCGTGCGCCTTTGCATTTTCTAAATGATAAACCAGCGAAGAATCCGTAATGCCGGAAGCCATAAGCGCAACCATCGTCACAATGCAGCGGGTCTTCAGGTCAATATCCTGATTATTCCAGTTCTCCCCGAACAGTACGTCATCATTGTAATGCGCAAACTCCGGCGCAAAATCACCAAGCTGCATTTTTCCTGCTGTCTGTACAATTTTCTCCATTTTCTTATCCTCCTTCATTTATACAACATTTCCTGCTTTTTGTTTGCCATTCTGCGCCATAACACCCGCAAGGGCATGGGGAACATACAGTTCCTCCAGATAATTAATCTCATCTTCCGTCAGTTCCAAATCCACCGCTTTTACAGCGCCATCCACATGGGAAAACTTCGTTGCTCCCACCACGGGGCTTGTCACCTTCGTCAAAAGCCATGCAAGGGAAACCTCTGTCATGGAAACGCCGCGTTTCTCCGCAATTTCTTCAACACGCTTGATTATTTTTCCATCAGCCTCTGCCGTAGCATCATATTTGAACCGTGCATAGGAATCCTCTTCCATCCGCTTTGAAGTTTCGCCGGGATGGCGGGACAGCCTTCCGCTTGCCAGCGCGCTGTATGGCGTCATAGCAATATTTTCTGAATAACAGAAAGGCGCCATTTCCCGCTCTTCCTCACGGGCAATCAGGTTATAATGCCCCTGGATGGATACAAACTCCGCAAATCCCTGTGACCTTGCGTAATAATTCGCCTTGGCAAGCTGCCAGGCAAAACAGTTGGATATTCCAATATAACGGGCTTTACCTGCCTTTACGACATTATTCAGCCCTTCCATAATCTCCTCCATTGGGGTATGGTGATCCCACATATGGTAAATGTATAAATCAACAAAATCCATGCCGAGATTTTCAAGGCTCTTATTGATATAATTTTCAATGTGCTGCTGCCCGCTGACGCCGGAATCAATCTCCTCCTGTGTACGCGGGGTAAATTTTGTGGCAATCACATATTCATCACGCTTCGCAAAATCCCGAAGCGCCTTTCCCACAAACTGCTCACTGGTTCCATTCTGGTAGGCAATGGCTGTATCATAGAAATTAATGCCAAGTTCCAAACCGTGTTTTATGATTTCCCTCGTCTGATTTTCATCCACTGTCCAGCTATGCTGTCCGGCAGCCGCATTGCCAAAACCCATGCATCCCATGCAGATGCGGGATACTTTTAAATCTGATTTCCCTAATTTTACATATTTCATTTTCAAAATTCTCCTTACAATATCGTTTCTACCCATTTTCGTAAGTTATCTACACTATTTGCCCCATTCAATATCTTCCCCTCGACAATGGCTGTATCTGCCGCAACGGAACCCTTCAACCCGGCTGCCGTTTTCCCGAATCCGCTGCCGCCGGAAGTGGCAAACAATATAATCCTCTTTCCTGAAAAATCATAACTTTCCAGAAAACTATTCACAATGGCCGGGGCCACATACCACCATATCGGGAATCCCAGGAAGATGGTATCATACCGTGAGATTTCAGCATCGCTATCCGCAATAGCCGGACGGCTGGACTTATCATTCATCTCCACGCTGCTGCGGGATTTTTTATCCATCCAGTCAAGATCTGCACGGGTGTAAGGCACGGCAGGTCTAATTTCATACAAATCAGCCCCTGCAGCCTGTGCCAGATTTTCGGCTGCTTTTTTTGTTACCCCGCTTGCACTGAAATATGCTACTAATATTTTACTCATTATATTTTCCTCCAAAATTTTATATTGTTTTTCCTAAATCATAAGCATCCTTCATATGTTTTGTTCCCTGCGTCATGGACGGGGAACCGCACCCGGTTCCAAGAACCATCCCCACATTCTCAAAATTCATATAACGGCACAGTTTTTTATAATGTTCCGCCGTATAAGGCATTACATCCTTATCGGAATCCCACGCCGCTGTAATCAGCGCTGCCTTCAGATGCTTTCCCGACAGCCTTGTAGTATAGCTATAAAACCTATCGATTACCATTTTAAGCTGCGCTGACATGCCGAAATAATAAATTGGCGTAACAAACACCACCATATCTGAAGCAAGCAGAGCATCCCGGATGATGTGGTTATCATCTTTATAGACACACTCCCCATTCATGCCGCAATGTTCACATCCCAGACATGGGTGCATATCCATGTGTGCGGCATCCAGGACCGTAACAGAATGTCCGGCTTCTTCTGCGCCCTTAATAAACTGTTCTGCCAGTAAATTTGATGAACCCTTTTTATGCGGGCTTCCTTCCAAAACGACAATCCTCATATTCTCACCCTTTCTTACTCCATTCTGCTTTCCCAAAACTGTATGGCATTATGCCTGCTTTCATTGCCGCGTCAAAAATCGGGCGAAATTCTTCTCCTGTCATCGTATTTCCAAAATAGCCATCTGTATCTCCCCATGCCCATGCGCCCATTGCAATCTTCGGTAAATTCATAGAATAGATTCCTCCTTAAAATATTATTTTTATTCCTCAGGCAAAAGCCTCAGTAAACATTTCAGCGTAATATCATAAACAGACATGTAAACATAGCCTACATCCGCTTCCTTCATTGCCTCCCTTTGTTTATCCGTTACAGCCGTATAAGGATAAATGCCATAAATAAAGGGAAAAAACTGATAAATAAAGGTTTGGCACTCTTGTGCACTCATAGCCGGGAAAAACTTGGAAACCAGCTCCGCAAATGTCTTTAATGACATCCCATACGCTTTCTTAAACTCCACAAGGTTTTCCATCCTACTGTTTGCCTCCATGTCATACATATTCATAGACATAATCTTAAGGAGCTGCCGCCGATGTTCCAGACTTGTGGCAATCTTTTCCGCAAATGCAGTCCGGGTAAGCCTTTCATTATCCTTCATAATCACCTGCAATTCTTCAATCCACAGTTCATACTCTTTTTTCAGCAGGGCAAGAAAAATTTCCTCTTTCGTATGAAAATAATTGTAGATGGAAGTTCTCGTAAAAGAAGTTACTTCCCCGATTTCCTTTAAGGTAATCTCCTTAAAACTCATAGTCTGATATAACTGCTCGCAGGCGGCAATAATCTCGTCTTTTCTCGCCTGCGTCAGTTCCGGTGATCCTTTTGGCATCTTACTTTTCTCCCTTTTTTATCTCTTTTGCATAGGACAGGCAAGGTGCGATCACTTCCCCCGTCCTCAAATACTCATAGGTCGGGAACTCAAACAGAACAGGCTTTAATGTCTGATAATTAATCTTTCCATCCTCATTCAAATACACTTCCTCCACATAGGTATTATCAATCATACAGATAAAACTTTCAAAATTCGGTGTATTATATACATCCACAACACTGCATTCCATTGTCAGCGGCGCTTTTTCAATGATTGGCGTTCCAGAAGCTCCAAGCTCATATTGAAACAATTTTGATTTATCTTCCTTCGCGCCACTGACTGACCCGCTGTAATCCGCCTCCGGCAAAAAATCCTCGTTTACGATATTGATAGACAGCTTCTGATTCTCCTTGATACAATGATTGATAAAATGCGGGGCAGCAAGACTTACCAATACGCGGTCATGCCCGATAATCCCAACATGAGCAACCAGCGTCCATGTCGGCTTTTCACCATCCATTGCTCCAATCACTGTTACAGGGGTAGGATATAAGGCTAATTGAGAGCCAATGTTCTTTTTCATATCTGTATGCTCCTTTTCAGAAATATTCTGACATTGTGTCAGTGTTTGTATTATAAATCCTTTTTGACACCATGTCAATATAATTTTTTATGAAAATTCTTGAATAACATAACGAATAATGATATATTGAACATAAAGAAGGACACCTGCTGGTAACAGGTGTCCCATAGGATCCCCACTCCAAAGGTGGAGTTTCCCAAGCGGACTATTTACCTCTCAGTGAGAGGCGCCCATCCTGGTCTCAACAGGGTGGGCTTTATTTTTTTCGCTTGTGATCCTTATCTCTGTCGAGAAAGGCAAGCAACGCTATAACAAAGCTACCAAAGGCAATCAGCAAGCCGATTATCCCAATCATAAGTTTCCTCCCAAGTCTAATTAGTAATAACTAACCCATAGTTTTAATAAATGCCCCAATCTTGGCTAATCATTTGCAGTTTTACCATATGAGGATAAATAGTTCCTGTGTTCATCAGTTCTTCCGGTGTTCCCTGCTCTGCAACCATACCATCAGAAAGTACGACCACTTTATCCGCTCCGCTGACAGTGCGCATACGGTGGGCAATAACAAGTACCGTCTTATCTTTTATTCCCTTAGAATACGAATCTTTTTGCAGGGAATGTAACTGCCCTTCACAAGTCCCAGCCGGAACAAATCCCCAATCCATTTAGAATCCTTTTCATCATCTTTGTTGCCTTTCACAGCCTTTACCCATTTGGGATTGGCAATGACATCATCTTCAAGAAGGTTAAAAACGGGAACCCAGTATTTGCCTGTGGATTCCATACAGACATCGTAACAGCCATTGTCGAGAAGCCACTGTTTGAATTTAAGAATTGAATTGTTGAAAGTAGAAAAACGCTTCTTCTGGTAAGAAGGCTCAATACCTCCGGTGGTTTTGATAATTGTGGCAACGAGAAATTTTTTGTGGACATCGATACCACAACAGGTTTGATAAGTAACTTTCATAGCCGTGCTCCTTTCGTAAAAGATAAGAAGCCATTGACTGAACTGCCACACAATTAAACTAAGGTGCTTAAACAATTCTTAGTGTACGGACTCGTAGTACCACTTATTTGTGCTTGAAAAGGCAGAACTTACACTGATTTCTATGCTGTCTAAAACGAGAAAGATTTTACAACTCCTCCTCCCGTGCTTTGTAGTATAGCTTCTTACAAGCTATTTTACAGCACAACGTAGAGGAGTGAAACACTTTCATTACTATTTGTGCCGCCAACTGAAAGGCGGCGGAATGGGGATTTCTATGCACAAAAAAAGCGGTCAGAGGCATCTGGCAAAAAATAATGCCCCGGCCGCTTCCGGCTTTAAATCTCCGTGCTGACTTCCACTCCGCTGCAGAAGCTAAACATCACCCTGATGTCAGAATAGACCGTTGTTGGTTTTAGTCCTCGGGATTTATTACCTCCATAATTTCCCCGTTATCTTTGAGAAGTTCGATACGGCATTTGAAACCGATGGTAGCAATCGTTGTGGTGATGATTGCCCAAGGCGCTGCCGCAAGACCAAGGATTGTTCCTGCAATTCCCGCATTCAATGGTATATTCAGAATCGTATCCTCGCCATGCTTTATAATGATTTTAGAAACATTGCCCTTTTTGACAAGTTCCTTGATCTGGTCAACGACTTTTTCAACATCAAGGCTGCTTTTGTTTTCGCTCATAGAAAATTACCTCCAATAATGTATTGACTTCCGTTAAAAAATATTGTAACATACATCATGTTGGTTTTACAACAATCAGTATTTCAAAATCTGATAGTAAAACAACAGAATCAGGAAGTTTGATGGTTTTTCAAAAAAATTTTAGGGAGAAGAACTGCTTGAAAGAATCAAGAAAAACACTGATGACTAAAAAAGTATTTCGGGAAGTCCTTTTGGAATTGTTACAGTCAAAACCCTTAAGCAAAATTACCATTACGGAAATTTGTGAGAAAGCGGACTTGAACCGTTCAACCTTTTATGCACATTATGTAGAAGTAGGCGATCTTTTACATGATATTGAAAACGAGATGATCTCAAATATTCCAAAAGTATATGACAATAATGGATATAGCAGAAAAACAGTAAAGACTGCCGAATTAGAAAGTTTTTTTGATTATGTCAGGAAGAATGCCTTTGAGTTCCGTGTATTGCTTATTGATTCAAACAGCAACGCTTTTTTTGAAAGCCTTAAAAATGCGATATTGGAGTATTATTTATCCGTGAACCGCAATTATTTAAGTCTGGACAAAGAATTTCAGCTTATTTATTCTGTTAATGGAGCAATCGGGATGATGCTTGAATGGATAAAGAGGGAATTTCCGTATGATACAAAAGAATTTACAAAAATGGTCATGGAAAATGCAAGATTTATGCGTGTTTGAAAGAAAGTATATTGAAAAAGAGCAGATTGAATCAAAATAACGGGAGAGCCAAAATAATGACGAAACAAACGATAGAACATTACATAGAAATGTTAAAAATCAAAGAAAACCGTTTCTTTTGCGGAATAGCAGTTTCCTGCCTTTTGGATATTGTCTTAGCTGCGTTTTATTTTATTCAGGCAGTTGGTTTTGACGGCAGTTTATGGCGTTTTTCTAACGCTGTTTACTATATATTGCTGCTAATCGGGAAAATAGATCTTCTTATTTGGGGGAGAAACGAGGACAGTCTGAAAGGCACCTGCAAAGCGGCAAGCATTATTCTTATATTGACTGGCATCTTCGCAATGGGAAGAACATATCAATATATAAAAATGGAACGGATCCTCACCTTTTCACGCTCTATTTATATTTTGAATGGAATAATCCTAATACTGCGGATGCTTATTTATCCATTGTTTCAGATATATTCCAAGAAAAAACATTCCGACAAGCCTGATTCTCAAACAGACCTTCTGAATCCTATCCGTCGTGGTTATACATGGGCAGAAAATCTGATTGCCTTTTCCCTGCTCTTTACTAATCTGATCACAATCTATGGATGGAATTCAGACAACGATTTAGTCTTATCCAATATCTTGCAGGGACAGGCAGTCGGGCTAATTATTTGGGCAACAGGAATCAATCTGCTGTTAAAATCCACTAAAATGTATAATCAATCAGAACCACTTGTATAACAGGTGGTTTTGACGCATTTATGATTACCATATTTCGGTTAGCTAGGCATTCCTTACGGACTACTGTACAGCTTTAATTTGGTCAAGGAGACATCACAATGAAACTCATCATAACAGATATTGAAAACTTTAATGTTCCCGCCCCGGGAGAATATAAGGTCATTAAACCACAGGGAGAGATCCGTCATTGTATCGGTTGTTTTGGATGCTGGGTCAAAACGCCGGGCAAGTGTGTGCTTCATGATGGTTACGAAGGAACCGGGAGCGATATGGGTAAATGTACTGAACTAATTCTGGTCAGCCGCTGTTATTACGGTAGTGTAAGTCCTTTTGTAAAAATGGTACAGGATCGTGCGATCTCCTACATCCATGCGGATTTTGTAATTCGAAAAGGAAAGATGCACCATAAACGAAGATATAAAAATATCATCACGTTGTCTGCACACCTCTATGGCGAAAATATTACAGATATAGAAAAAGAAACAGCCAGAGAACTGTTGAAAGCAAATGCGGATAATTATGATGGCCTGGTAAAGGATGTTTACTTCTATAAATCTGTAAAAGAATTGGAGGGCGTTATTTTATGAGAATTGCGTTAATCAATGGAAGTCCAAAAGTAAACAACAGTGCCAGCAGTGTACTCTTAGAAGATTTAAAAAAATATTGGGGAAAAGATGCAGAGGTTGTGAATTTTGGATTTCATTCAACTGCAGTTTCTAAAGAAATAATCGAAGAATTGGCGAAAACAGATGCATGGGTATTTGCTTATCCTCTTTATGTGGATGGAATTCCGGGGCACCTGCTGTCTTGCTTAATTCAGTTAGAAGAAGCACGTTTACAAAATCGTCAGATACACATTTATGGTATTGTGAATTGTGGTTTTTACGAAGGGATACAAGCGCAATTGGCATTGAAGCTTTTACAGAATTGGAGTTTAAAGGCAGGCTTTATTTGGAGTGGCGGCGTTGGTGTCGGAGGCGGCGGCGGACTGGCAATGATGCCCAAACTGGAACCCGGACATGGACCTAAGGCGCCGATCGACAAAGCATTAGCAGATTTTTCGGATATCATTCTTAAGAAGAAAGTACAAGAAAACAATTATGTGTCCGTTGCTTTTCCACGTTTTCTATATAAAATGGGGGCGCAGATAGGATGGCGTCAGATGATTAAGGCAAATGGGGGAAAAAGTAAGGATTTAGGAAAAATCCCCGAATAAAATATAATTGGACATCCTGGAAATAATGTGGTCTGTTTCCTGCCTTATTTCCTTTGAGATACGGGTCTGTCATATCTTCAAAGAATTTGCTTTTCTTTCCTTTTCTGCTGTTTCAGCTCAAACTGCCACATTACCATTTTTCCTTATCTTCCTTTCAAATCCTTTGCCATACACAATGATTCTGGCATATTCTCATATGGGGCATAATTGGGAATTACTTCAAAT
>CANRJF010000030.1 GCA_947630855.1 uncultured Lachnospiraceae bacterium | reverse complement strand
TTGCTAAGCGCCAGTGGCGCTTGTTTAGCAACGACCGGAGCGGAGCGAAGAAAGCGGTTAGGCCATGAATGGTAACAAAAAGAAAGTCAGTAAATTAACCGGGAGCATGGCTTTGTTGAGATAAAGGGCTATATGCTTACATGGAAATTCGGGAAATATTCGTGTAATTCAATGTAGAAATTCAAGAAAAATCCATTGGTTTTTACATGATTATCTGCTATACTATGGGTGACATCTTTTAAGGAGGGTCGCTTATGTATCGGAAAATCATGCGCTATTTAGAAGCGTGGAAAGAAAACGGATACCGCAAGCCCCTGATTTTGCAGGGAGCAAGGCAGGTGGGCAAAACCTATTCTATTTTGGAGTTCGGGCGCACACACTATGAAAATGTGGCGTATTTTAATTTTGAAACCAATCCCAAGCTGACTGAAACCTTTGAGGAGAATATAAGCCCCGACTATCTGATACCGATTTTATCCCATATTGCAAGGCAGACCATTGTGCGGGAAAAGACGCTGATAGTCTTTGACGAGGTGCAGCTTTGTGAGAGAGCGCTTACTTCGCTGAAATATTTTTGCGAGGACGCTCCCGATTACCATATCATTGTGGCGGGCAGCCTTTTGGGTGTTGCGGTTAACAGGGCAAAGTTCTCCTTTCCCGTGGGCAAGGTGGATATGAAAACCCTCTATCCTATGGATATGGAGGAGTTTATGCTTGCAATGGGCGAGGACGCTCTGGTGGAGCAAATCAAAAAAAGCTTCCAGACCGATACGCCAATGCCGTCTGCTTTACATGATGCGGCAATGCAGCTTTACCGTCAGTATCTTGTGGTGGGCGGTATGCCGGAGTGTGTGATGCAGTTTGCGGGCACAAAGGATTATATCCTTGTGCGCCATACGCAGGATACCATTCTGGCAAGCTACCTGAACGATATGAGCAAGTATAACAGCTTGAATGAAATCAAGAAAACAAGGCTCTCTTATGACAATATCACCGTACAGCTTTCCAAGAAAAACACCCGTTTTCAGTATAAGCTCATTAAGAAAGGCGGGCGGGCTTCGGAGTTTGAGAACGCCATCGAGTGGCTCTGCCTGTCCGGTATCGTATCGCAGGTGTATAAGGTAGAGCAGATTAAGAAGCCCCTTGAAAATTACCGTGACATCGACGCTTTCAAAATCTATGTTTCGGATTTGGGCCTGCTTGCCGCCAAGAAGGATTTAGCCGCTAACGATGTCCTCTATATGGTGGAGGAACTGAACGACTTTAAGGGCGGAATGGCGGAGAACTATGTCAATGTGCAGCTCACCATAAACGGCTACCAGACCTATTATTGGGAGTCCAAGCGCGGGGCTGAGATTGATTTTGTCATTCAGCGTGAGGGCAAGCTGATACCCATTGAGGTCAAATCTGCCGACAACGCCAGAGCCAAGAGCTTAAAGGTCTATATGGAAACTTATAAGCCCGACTATGCTATCAAACTCTCTGCAAAGAATTTTGGCTCCCGGGACGGGGTAAAGACCGTTCCTCTCTACGCCGCATTTTGTATCTAATTGTATTGAAAAGAATACTGCAGTCGGTAACGCCCACTTCAAAAGGTGGGCGTTATTCTTTTGCCAAAAAATCGAAAGGAGGATTTAATAATAACTCTTTTGATATACATATCACTGTCCGCTTGCTACCGTCAAATGTCCAGATACAACATCCCTTATTTCTTTTAGGTAATTATTGCCGATAAAATAATCAGACGGGAAACAACAGGCTGCCCGGAGTATATTTGGGAGGACAAACAGATGAGTCAGGCAGAATATGAGTTATTTAACAACCTATGTGAGGCATGTCTTGTATTTTTGCATGTATTTTTCTTTATGATAATATGGGAGATTTTTTACAGGCAGGAGAGAAAGGGGAAAACGGCAGTGGCGGCAGGCGTATTTATGGCGGTCAATATAATTCTTCGTTTATGCCTGGCTGTCCCGGGATGGATGCGGTTCGGGGCATCCGCAGTCATAGTTTTAGCTTACTGCCGCATGGAATATGGAAAACATCTGGAAAAGGCGGTTTTTGCCATTCTGCTGTATTACAATTTCCATTTCATGAGCTTTCTGATTTCAAACAGCATTTACCAGTATCTGGCGGATGCTATGCGGGGCAGGATGGAGGCAGGTAATGCAGATTATATGCTTCAAATGTATAAAAGCCAGATAATCAATCAGAGTTTAAATATTCTCTTTTACACATTGTCATTTCTGTTCATGATAGGAATCGTTAAAAAAATAGTAAGGAAGCCGTTTTCCATGAACTGGTATGAGGTCATGTTTCTGTCGGTTCTTAACATTGTAGGAGGCATGCTTGCATGGATGGTGATAGATATTTCCGCGGTGCAGATAGAAAATGAAGTATTTTACCTTTTTGTCCAGAAAAGGGAAATGACATGGAAAATACCCATGCTGGCAGTTTTGCTTTGCAGCGGGGAAATTTCGGCAATTCATATTTTCCAGAAGTACAAGGAACTGCAGGGCGAGAGAGAAAAGCATTTCGTGGAAGAACAACAGATGAAAGCCATGAAAAGGAGGCTGGAAGAGGCAGAAAATTTTTATGGAAGCATCCGTAAAGTAAGGCATGAAATGAAAAGCCATATGGTAAACATCAAAGGGCTTGTTGCCGGAGAAAAGTACGGGGAAGTGGAAAAGTACATTGAAAAACTGGATGATACCATACAGGGGCTGGATTATAAGTTTTGCACGGGAAATGCGGTGACGGATGTTATTATCAATGATAAATACCGGAGGGCGGTAAAATCCGGGACTGCATTCAGTGTAAAATTTGATTACAGGGAAACGGATACAATATCTGCATTTGATATGGGGATTGTGCTGGGCAATCTTCTGGATAATGCCATAGAAGCCTGTGAAAATCTGGAACAGGGGAAAGGGCATATCAGCCTTACATTGAAAAGGAAAAATCATTTCCTGCTGGTGGAGGTGGAGAATAGTTTTGACGGAAGGCTGGAGTGGAAAGACGGAGAAAGCATTCCGGTGACCATGAAGCAGAGCAGCCTGCCGGATATACTGATGGAGCATGGTATCGGCCTGAAAAATGTAAAAGATGTGGCAGACCGTTATCTGGGATATATGGATATTAAGGCGGGGAGGGATGTGTTTAAAGTTACAGTAATGCTGCAGCAAAAAGAAATAACAGGAGGAAAAAATTATGGCAGTTTCAGGAATCGGAAATAACTACAACAATGTGTACGGGAGTACATACGCAGCCCGGAAAAATGAGGCGGCAGAGACAAAAGATACCGCATCTGCACAGGCGGATAGTACAAAGGGTGCCGGGGCGGATAGAGTATCCAATTATTATTCATATTTACGGAAGAATTATGACTGTGTAAAGAATGGCAGCGTGGCAATCTCCGGCGCTTATCTGAAGGAATGTGCAAACAATGCAAAGAAGGCAGAAGAGCTGGAAGAAAACCTGTCTTACTTTAAGGAGGGATACGAAAACGGGCTTAAAAGTGCCCGGGCCAATGCCAGGAGTATCGGGGCGAGGCTGGTGAACTATTCGGAAAGCTGGAGCATTGACAGCACAGGGAATATAACCATGATGGCATCCGCCACAGTAACTTCCGACAGCAGTGTAAAAGGATGGAAGGAGTTGGCAGAAGAACGGGAGGAAAAATTAAAGGAGAAAAAAGAACGGGAACGGGCAGAAGAAAAGAAAGCAGAAGAAAAAAGTGCATACAAAAGCAGCCGGAAATATTCGGAATACCTGAATAATAAGTATGCCTGCCTGACACCCACAAAGGATAGTTCCGTTTCAATTAATCCCGCTTTGCTTTCAAAGGCGGCATCCAACCCCAAAACCGCCAGGTGGCTGGAAAATACGCTTTCCCAAATGCCGGACTGCATCAATAAGATATGTGAAAATTCTGCTAAAAACGGAGCAAGGCTTGTTAGTCTGGAAATCAGTATAGACAGTGAAGACTGCATTACGACAAAGTGCGTAGGCGTTTTTGAGTCTGACCCAGGCACGGAGGAATCTAAAAAAATGCTCAAAGAGGCAAGAGCCAGAAATAAGGAGCGTAAAGAGGAATGGGAAAAGCTGCTTGAAAAGAAAAAAGAGGAAAAAGCAAAGCAGCAAAAACAGGCTGAAAAGATATCAGAGCAGGAATTTTCAGGAAGCCCAAAATATGACATTAAAGCAAAACCTAAGACATCGCCTGGATTTGATATAAAGGCATAGAGATAAAGATAGCGGAGGGCAGACTTTGCCCTCCCGGTTTATGCTCTTTTTGCAATACTTTCTCTTGGAGGATTTACTCTTCTAAATTTCATAGCCCTTTCCGGAGTGGTTTCAGGACAATCCTCATCAAAAATAATAGGTTTTTTTCTGGCAATTTTTAATTCTTGCAATTCATCTTCTGAGAAAGCTAATTCTTCCGCTAAACCTGCTGGCAGATTGTTAACATTTACCATAATAAAGCCCCCTTTCAAAATCGGTAGCATATCTTGCAGAAATTAATCTTATCACATCAATATCTGTATCATTTTCGTTTCGTCGAATGCGTTCTGTATATACTACAAATAGCACATCATCTATTCCAACATTGCCTATGACAGTATCTGTGTTTTCTGTAAGAAAAATACTTCCTGCTGTTAAATCCCCAATAGTATTATATCGTTCTTCAAAAACACTATTCTCTTCATCATAAAGTTCAATTCTATCATAATCAAAGAACACGCGAGCAGCACTCTTAAAAGAAATTCCATGCTTTTTGATATTGGTTTTATTCTTATTTTCATCATATTCAAAGGTTATTCCGCCAAGTATAAATGTAATATATTTGTTATTATCCATATTAAGTGACTATATCTCTGCTTTCTAAAATATCTTTCTGATTTTCTTGTACTATTTTAACACACTATTACTCTGAATGCACCAGTAAAAAGCAAAAACGTTACAATTCACGGTTTAACTGTAAGCGGTTATCCCATGAATTGTAACGCCTTATATTGTGCATTTAACTTGACAAACAAGAAAAACAAACATATAATAAATAATGAAACAAAGGAAAACAAAATAAAAACAAACAAAAGCAACAGAAAGGGTGTGATAAATATGAAAACATTTTTAAATGGGCATATTCCCAAATCTCCCAGGATTCCCCGCCTGGTGGAGCACCTTTATGCTAAGATGCCGGAGATTGAAGGGGATCGGGCAGTGCTCATCACCCAGTCTTATAAGCAGACGGAAGGTGAGCCTATTGTAACGCGGAGGGCGAAAGCCTTTGCCCATATCTGCCGGAATATTCCCATTACCATCCGTCCCGGGGAATTAATCGTTGGCAGCGCAACAAAAGCCCCCAGGGGATGCCAGGTATTTCCGGAGTTTTCCTATGAGTGGCTGGAAGCAGAATTTGATACGGTAGAAAAGCGTCCGGCAGACCCTTTTTACATATCCGAAGAGACAAAAGCTGTATTGAGAAAAGTATATCCTTACTGGAAAGGAAAAACCACCAGCGAACTTGCCAGCCATTATATGGCGCCGGAGGCAAGGATGGCTATCGAACACAATATTTTTACTCCCGGGAATTACTTTTACAACGGGGTGGGGCATTACTGTGTAAAATACTGGGACGTGCTGAACTACGGTTTTTCGGGAATCAAAAAAAGAGCCCAAAAAGCCCTGGATTCCAGTAATGTGGGAGACTGGGATTATAACACAAAATCCCATTTTTTAAACGCCGTTATTTTAAGCTGTGACGCGGCAGTGGAGTATGCGGGGCGGTATGCCCGCCTTGCCTTAGAGGAAGCGGAAAAAGAGACAGATGAAAAAAGAAAGGCAGAGCTTTTCAAAATTGCAGAAAACTGTGCCAGAGTACCGGAGTATCCGGCAGAGAATTTTTATCAGGCATGTCAGAGTTTCTGGTTTGTGCAGATGCTGCTGCAGATAGAGTCCAGCGGACATTCCATTTCCCCGGGGCGGTTTGATCAGTACATGTATCCATTTTATAAAAAAGATATAGATAAGGGCACCCTCACCGTAGAGCAGGCACAGGAGTACATAGATTGTATATGGGTAAAATTAAATGATTTAAATAAGTGCCGTGATAAGGTGAGCGCAGAAGGATTTGCAGGTTACAGCCTTTTCCAGAATCTGATTGTGGGGGGACAGAACAAAGACGGAATGGATGTGACCAACGATTTGTCATTTCTGTGTATAGAAGCATCCCACCATGTATTTCTGCCCATGCCCTCCCTTTCCATAAGGGTGTGGAACGGCTCTCCCCAGGAGCTTTTATTAAAGGCGGCGGAACTTACCAGGACAGGCATCGGTCTTCCGGCATATTACAATGATGAAGTGATTATACCCTCCATGATGAATCGGGGAATACCTTTGGAAGAGGCAAGGGAATACTGTATTATCGGCTGTGTGGAGCCCCAGGTTCCGGGAAAGACAGACGGCTGGCACGACGCGGCGTTTTTTAATATGTGCCGTCCCATGGAACTGGTATTTTCCAACGGCTATGACAAAGGGGAAAAAATCAGCATCCAGACAGGGGATGTTACCGCCATGAAAACATTTGATGAGTTTTATGACGCATACAAAAAACAGATGGATTACATGATAAGCCTTTTAGTGAATGCGGATAACGCCATTGATGAGGCACATGCAAGAAGGTGTCCTCTGCCCTTAGAATCCGCCCTTATTGATGACTGCATAAAAAAAGGAAAACCCTTAGAGCAGGGCGGGGCGGTATATAATTTTACCGGGCCTCAGGGCTTTGGGATTGCCAATATGGCAAATGCCTTATATGCCATAAAGACACTTGTTTTTGAAGAAAAGAAATTTACCATGCAGGAATTAAAAGATGCCTTAGAGCATAATTTTGGAAAAGGCTGGGACAAAGAGAACATAAAAGACATTGTCTTAGGCATTGTAAACAGCCTTATTAAAGCAGGAAGGGAATTGGGAGAGGAAGATATACAAAAAGTAGTATTGGCAGTTACCGAAGCGGTAAATGCTTCCTCCCAGGGCGGCAGCCGGTATAAGGAAATTCAGGAAATGATTCTTAAAGTGCCAAAGTTTGGCAATGACATACAGGAGGTGGACTTGTTTGCCAGAGATGTGGCATATACATACACAAGGCCCCTGGAAAAATATAAAAATCCCAGGGGAGGCCAGTTTCAGGCAGGTCTTTATCCCGTATCGGCAAATGTGCCTTTAGGGGCACAGACAGGGGCAACCCCGGACGGACGTTTTGCTTTTATGCCGGTGGCAGACGGGGTGTCTCCCTCCGCGGGAACGGACGTGCATGGGCCTACCGCCGCAGCCAATTCCGTTGCCAGATTAGACCATAGCATTGCCAGCAACGGAACCCTCTATAATATGAAGTTTCACCCCTCAGCCTTGGAGGGAAGACGGGGCCTTGAAAACTTTGTGTCCCTGATACGTGGATATTTTGACCAAAAGGGGATGCACATGCAGTTTAACGTAGTAAGCAGGGAAACATTATTAGACGCCCAGGCTCATCCGGAAAATTACAAAAACCTTGTGGTGCGGGTGGCAGGATACAGCGCACTGTTTACCACCTTGTCTAAATCTCTGCAGGATGACATTATCAGCCGTACGGAACAGGGGATTTAGGAGGAGGCTTATGAAAGAGGATTACCGGAAAGTTCGGGGAAGAATTTTTGATATCCAAAGGTTTTCCGTCCATGACGGCCCGGGCATAAGAACCATTGTGTTTTTAAAAGGCTGTGTGCTCCGGTGCAGATGGTGCTGCAATCCCGAATCCCAGAATTACGCAGTAGAAGAGATGGAGACGGCAGGGAAAAAGAAAATCATCGGCAGGGACGTAACCGTGGAAGAAGTTTTAAAAGAGGTGGAAAAGGATAACAGTTATTACAGAAGAAGCGGCGGAGGGATTACCCTTTCCGGCGGGGAGGCATTATGCCAGCCGGATTTTGGGGCGGCGCTGCTGTTTGGGGCCCATGAACAGGGAATCAACACGGCGATGGAATCCATGGCATGTGCCGAATTTTCCACCATAGAAAGATTTTTGTCCAATCTGGATTTGTACCTTATGGATATAAAGCATATGAATGCAGAAAAACATAAGGCATTTACGGGGAAAAGCAATGAACTGATGCTTGAAAATGCAAAAAAAATCGCACAGAGCCATACGGAACTGATTATCCGCGTGCCGGTAGTTCCGGGTTTTAATGATACTCCCCGGGAGATAGGGGAAATTGCCTGTTATGCAGCCGGATTAAAGGGGGTAAAAGAGATGCATCTTCTTCCTTATCACAGGCTGGGACAGGATAAATATAAGGGATTGAACCGTCCCTATCCCATGGGTGATGTGCTGCCCCCAAACCGTGAGAAAATGGAAGAACTGTTAGCACAAGTGGAAAAAACCGGGTTAAAAGGACAAATAGGGGGATAATCCAACAAGAACCAACAATATGCCACAGGAAAAGTATTGACTATTCCCAAATGCTGTAATAAAATGGAAATAGAATAAACAAAATACCAACAAAAACAACGAAAACAGGAGGTTAAATCATGGTATCAGAATACGAAATCAAAAAAGAGATTTGTGACATCGGAAAAAGGATTTATAACAGGAACATGGTTGCTGCCAATGACGGCAATATTTCCGTTAAGTTAAATGACAACGAATTTTTATGTACACCCACCGGCGTATCAAAAGGATTTATGACACCGGAATTTATCTGCAAAGTGGACAGGGACGGCAATGTGATTCAGGCAAATAAAGGTTTTAAGCCTTCCTCCGAGATTAAGATGCACATGAGGGTATACAAAGAGAGGGAAGATGTAAAATCCGTGGTACATGCCCATCCCATGTATGCAACATCTTTTGCCATTGCCGGTATTCCGCTGACACAGCCTATCATGCCGGAGGCGGTTATCGCTTTAGGCTGCGTTCCCATTGCAAAATACGGAAGGCCTTCCACAATGGAGATTCCCGATGCAGTTTCCGAGTATGTGCAGTATTTTGATGCCGTATTGTTAGAGAACCATGGGGCGCTTACATATTCTGATTCCCTGCTTTCCGCATACTTAAAAATGGAGTCCGTGGAATTTTATGCCCAGTTATTATACCAGTCAAGGGTGTTAGGAGGGCCAAAGGAATTTACACCCCAGCAGGTGGAGGATTTGTACGAAATCAGAAGGCAGTTCGGCATGACAGGAAGGCATCCGGCAAACCTGTGTCCAAATGAGAGAGCAGGGCTTCCAAGCTGTCATAGCTGCAAAAAAGGCTGTAACGGAACGGGAGGGCACAAAGAGGATACCAGCGAACTTGTAGCGGAAATTACCAGACAGGTTATGAAACAGTTAGGCAATAAGTAGACAAAGGAGAGGTTATGGCAGTAAATGAAGAGGAGTTAAAACTCATTGTTTCCCAGGTTGTAAAACAGATGCAGGGTACCATGGACATGCCCAAAACACAGCTTGGAATTTTTAACGATATGAATACCGCCATTGCAGCAGCAAAGGATGCCCAGAAAATCATGCAGCGTATGCCTATGGATATCAGGGAAAAAATCATTTCCTGCATTCGTAAACTTACCAGGGAAAATGAGGAAACTCTGGCAAAAATGGCAGTGGAAGAGACGGGAATGGGCAATGTGGGGGATAAGATTTTAAAACACCAGCTTCTTGCGGAGAAAACCCCGGGCACGGAAGACATCACCACCACGGCATGGTCGGGAGACAGGGGGCTGACATTAATTGAAATGGGGCCCTTTGGAGTGATTGGCGCCATCTGTCCCTGCACGAACCCCAGCGAGACAATTCTCTGTAACGCCATCGGAATGATTGCAGGAGGCAATACCATTGTATTCTGCCCCCATCCCCAGGCAATAAAAACATCCCTGTTTGCCGTGGATTTAATCAACAGGGCTTCCATAGAAGCGGGCGGCCCCTGCAACGTGGCGGTAGCTTTACAAAATCCCACAGTGGAGTCCACCAATATTATGATGAAGCATCCGGATATCCATTTGATTGCGGCAACAGGAGGCCCCGGCGTGGTGACGGCAGTGTTATCCTCCGGCAAGAGAGGCATCGGGGCGGGAGCCGGCAATCCCCCGGCGTTGGTGGATGAAACGGCAGACATCAGAAAGGCGGCAAGGGATATTGTAAACGGATGCACATTTGACAACAATCTTCCCTGCATTGCGGAAAAAGAAGTGGTGGCAGTAGACTCCATTGCAGACGAATTAATCCACTGGATGCTCAAGGAAGATGACTGTTACATGATTTCCAAAGAGGAGCAGGAAAAATTAATAGGCGTGGTGTTTACAAAAGGAAAATCCTTAAACAGAAAGTGTGTGGGCAGGGATGCAAAAACCCTTCTTTCCATGATTGGAGTACATGCTCCGGCAAATATCCGCTGTATTATTTTTGAGGGTGAGAAAGAACATCCTTTGATTTCGGAAGAGCTGATGATGCCCATTTTAGGGATTGTGCGGGCAAAGGACATTGACGATGCCATTGAAAAAGCAGTATGGCTTGAGCATGGCTGCCGCCATTCGGCGCATATGCATTCCAAAAACATAGATAACCTTACAAGGTTCGGCCAGGCGGTAGACACGGCAATATTTGTAAAAAATGCCCCAAGTTATGCGGCATTAGGATTTGGAGGGGAAGGCTACTGTACATTTACCATTGCCAGCCGTACAGGAGAGGGATTAACTTCCGCAAAAACCTTTACAAAAAGCAGACGCTGCGTAATGTCAGACAGCCTGTGCATCCGGTAACAGACGATATCAAAAAAAGGAGATAAGAAAATGGCAGTAAACGAAAAAGACATAGAAGCCATTGTCAGGTCGGTATTAGACGGAATGAAGGGTACATCCCCTGCTCCTTCGTCTTATTCCGGCGGGGAGATTCCAAAAACCGCCCATGTGGCAATGCTCACGGAATTAAAACATTTTGAAATCAAAGAGTATCCCATTCCCGAGGTTGGAGATGATGATATCCTTGTAAAAGTAGAGGGCTGCGGCGTCTGCGGAACAGATGCCCATGAGTATAAAAATGACCCCTTTGGCCTGATTCCTGTTGTGTTGGGACACGAGGGAACCGGAGAAATCATAAAGATGGGGAAAAACGTAAAGAAAGACAGTGCGGGAAAAGATTTAAATGTGGGGGATAAAGTAGTAACCTGCATGATTTTTAAAGACGACCCGGACATTACCATGTTTGATTTGAATAAACAGAATGTGGGGGGAGCGGATGTGTACGGCCTTCTTCCCGACGACGATATTCATCTGAACGGATGGTTTTCCGATTATATGATTATCAGGGGAGGTTCCACCGTATTTAACGTAAGCGATTTGGATTTGGATTCCCGTATTTTAATTGAGCCCTGTGCCGTTTTAGTCCATGCGGTGGAGCGTGCCAAAACTACGGGTATCTTAAGATTTAACAGCCGTGTGGCAGTCCAGGGCTGCGGCCCCATTGGTTTAATCTGCATTGCCATCTTAAAGACCATGGGCCTTGTAAATATAGTGGCGGTGGACGGCAACGAGCAGAGGCTTAACTTTGCAAAGCGGCTGGGAGCTTCTGAGACAGTAAACTTCACGGAATTTAAGGGAATTGAAGCCCTTGCGGAAGGGGTAAAAAATGCATTTGGGGGACATCTTGCAGATTTTGCTTTCCAGTGTACCGGAAATCCCCACGCCCACTCCAATATTTATAAGTTTATCCGCAACGGCGGCGGGCTTTGTGAACTGGGATTTTTTATAAACGGAGGAGATGCCGTAATAAATCCCCACTTTGATATGTGTTCAAAAGAGATTACGCTGGTAGGTTCCTGGGTATACACCCTCAGAGATTATGCCACCACGTTTGATTTCTTAAAAAGCGCCAATGCCATGGGCCTTCCCATTAAGGAATTAATAACCCATAAATTCCCGCTGGAAGATATCAATGAGGCATTGGAGACCAACCTGGCAATGACAGGACTTAAAATTGCCATTGTCAACAGATAGGGAGGTGTCACATGGCACAGGCAGCAGGAATCATAGAAGTTTTCGGCCTGGCTACGGCATTTGCCGCGGCGGATGCAGGATGTAAGGCAGCAGACGTAAAACTGGAGCCTTTTGACAGAAACAAACCTGCAAATGCAGACGCATTACCGGTGCCTTTGATTGTATGCATTAAGTTCAGGGGCAGCGTGGAGGACGTTAAAGCAGCGGTAGAGGCAGCACAGGAGACGGCGGAAAGTTTAACAGGAGTCGTGTCAAAACATATTATATCGGGTCCCGAAGAGGATACGGAAATGATGTTTGGGTTAAATGCTTTTGACAAAAGCTGAGAAAAAAGGAGACGTCCGCAGGGCACACACGTGCCACGCATACGCGGGCAAGAATAAAGGAGGCACCCGCAGGGCACACTTGTGCCACGCATACGCGGGCAAAAAAAGGAGGCACCCGCAGGGCACACCTATGCCACGCATACGCGGGCAAGAATAAAGGAGGATAAAATTATGGCACAGGAAGCATTAGGAATGGTAGAAACAAGAGGACTTACAGCAGCAATCGAGGCAGCGGACGCAATGGTAAAGGCAGCGGAAGTTGTGCTGGTGGGAACAGAGAAAATCGGTTCCGGTCTTGTTACGGTTATGGTAAGAGGAGATGTAGGAGCTGTAAAGGCGGCAACGGAAACAGGCGCGGCAGCAGCTACCAGATTAGGGGAATTAGTGGCAGTCCATGTAATCCCCAGGCCCCACAGTGACGTGGAGAAAATTCTTCCTACTATAAAATAGAAAGTGCGTAACTGTTCAGGACAGCCTCAAACACTAGCTGTTTGAGGCGTAAGAACATGATTCAGGCGTGCAAAAATGCCATCGCGAAGGGATTTTCATGCATTTTTGCATTGTATCTGTGAAGGTACTGAACAGATACGAAAGTGCAAAATATACCCGTGAGCCAAATCATTTGGCAAATATATATGCTCTGGAGTATATCATCACAGGAGGAAAAGGATGAAAGCACTGGGATTTTTTGAAATTTCAGGGGTAACGGCGGCAGTTACCGCATTGGACATTATGTGCAAAACGGCAAATGTGGAATTTGTTACCTGGGAGAGGAAACTGGGGGGACGTTTAGTCACTATTATTGTGGAAGGGGACATATCAGACGTTACCCAGTCTTTAGAGGCGGCGGCAGCCCAGGGAATAAAAAAGCCTGTAAACTATGTGGCAATTGCCAGACCCCATGAAGAAATTGTAAAGCTGGTAGAACTTTCTGCCAGCCGTATGGAAAAAAAGAGGGAGCCCCAGACAACGGCAACGGAGGCACCGGAATTAATTGCCGGAAACAAACCGGAGGCAAAGGAATCAACCGGGGCAAAGAACAAGTCAAAAGCCCAGGCGGCAAAGCAGGAAAAGGAGCCAAAGCAGCCCAGGGAACCCAGACAGCAAAAAGAGCCAAAGCAGGAGCAGGCAGGCATACAGGAGGAACAGGCATTAGAAGGGCAGGATGGCAACAGGAAAACAGATGAAATTTAAATTTATTTTTTATTGCAAGGAGGCACCCGCAGGGCACATTTACGCCACGCATAGCGGGCAAAAAAAAGGAGGCACCCGCAGGGCACATATATGCCACGCATAGCGGGCAAAAATTAAGGAGGACAATTATGGCACAGGAAGCATTAGGAATGGTAGAAACAAGAGGACTTACGGCGGCAATTGAGGCGGCAGACGCAATGTGTAAAGCAGCAAACGTAGTACTGGTAGGAACAGAGAAAATCGGTTCCGGTCTTGTTACGGTTATGGTAAGAGGAGATGTAGGGGCAGTAAAATCTTCCGTTGAGGCAGGGGCAGCCAACGCATCCAAATTAGGGGAACTTGTGGCAACCCATGTAATTCCAAGACCTCATAATGATGTAGAAAAAATTCTTCCAAAGTTAAAATAGCATAGTCGTAAGAAGGTTAAAACAGCATGATAGATGAGAGAGATATTGCAAAGATTGCCAGGCTTGTGGCAGAGGTTTTAGACACTTCTGCCAAGGACGCTTTGGGTTATCAGGTTCCGGTGGGCGTATCGGCACGCCATGTACATTTGACACAGGCGGATGTGGAAACTTTGTTTGGAGAGGGCTATACCCTTACAAAGAAAAAAGAATTAATGGGAGGCCAGTTTGCCGCCAACGAACAGGTGACAATTGTGGGCACAAAACTTCGTGCCATTGAAAATGTCAGGATATTAGGGCCGGTAAGAAAAGAATCCCAGGTGGAGATATCCCAGACAGACGCATTGAAGTTAGGGGTTAAGGCACCGCTGCGCAATTCCGGTGATATTGCAGGCTCCGCCCCCATTGCCATTGTAGGGCCCAAGGGAGCCATTTACTTAAAAGAGGGCTGTATCGTGGCAAAACGCCATATCCATATGACTAACGAGGAGGCGGCAGCGGCAGGATTAAAGGATAAAGACGTGGTATCCGTATCAGTGGAAAATGAGCGGGGCACCACATTTGATGAGGTACTTATCCGTGTTGACCCCTCTTTTACATTGGAGATGCATATTGATACGGATGAAGCAAATGCGGCAAAAATTAAAACCGGTGACACCGTAGTAATCAGGTAACTGTTCAGGACAGCCTCAAACACTTGCTGTTTGAGGCGTAAGAACATGAATAAGGAAATGGATGATTCGTTATGATTATAGGCAAAGTAGTAGGGAGCGTTGTGTCCACCCGCAAAAACGAAAATCTGGTGGGAAACAAATTTCTCATCGTACAGCCCCTCTCCTCCATGAAAGGACAGGGAAACAATTTAGTGGCAATTGACAATGTGGGGGCAGGAATCGGGGAGGTAGTACTTGTTGCCACAGGAAGCGCTGCAAGGATTGGATGCGGCATGGAGCAGGCTCCGGTAGACGCTGCCATTGTAGGAATTGTAGACGACGGGGACATGTTTGAGTAAGCAGTTTCGCCGGCGGTACAAAAAGGCTGCCGCCGGATGCGTGGTATGGAGGAAATCATGGAATTACAGGAATTAATTCAGATTGCAAAAGAAAACGGAATAGCAGGGGCGGGAGGCGCCGGATTTCCGGCTTACGGTAAGATGGATAAGCGGGCTAAAACCATTATTTTAAACTGCGCAGAATGCGAACCTCTCTTAAAACTTCACAGGCAGCTTTTAGAAAAACATGCCTATGAGATTTTAAGCGCCCTGGCTCTTATGGCGGACGCCATGGAGGCGGAGCAGGTGATTATCGGCATAAAAGAAGCTTATCAGGGGGCAGTGGAGGCAGTAAAGACGAGCCTTTCTGATTTTCCCGGGATTTCCATAGGCCTTTTGCCGGAAATGTACCCGGCAGGGGATGAAGTGGTACTGATTTATGAGCTTACAAAAAAAGTAGTCCCCCCCGGCAGTATTCCCATAGAGACAGGTGCTGCGGTTTTTAATGTGGAAACTGTTTACAATATTTACCGGGCGGTAAGCCATCATATTCCTGTCACGGAAAAATATATTACCGTTGCCGGGGAAGTAAAACATCCCACCACAAGAGTGGTTCCCATTGGCATGAGCGTGGAGGAAGTGGTAAAACTGGCAGGAGGGGTTACTGCAAAACATCCCGTATACATTATGGGAGGCCCCATGACGGGAAATATATGCGGAAAGTATGATGTGATTACAAAAACTTCCAACGGGATTTTGGTATTGGAAGAAAACCATCCTGTTGTACAAAAAAAACAGGGGAATGCCAGAATAAATCTGAAACGGGCAATGGCGTCCTGCTGCCAGTGCCAGATGTGCACGGATTTATGCCCCCGGAATCTTTTGGGACATCCAATAGCCCCCCACCTTTTTATGCGGGCGGCAGCGGAGGGGGATGTAAGGGACACCCGGCCTTTTTTAAATACCATGTTTTGTTCCTCCTGCGGCGTATGCGAAATGTATGCCTGCAGCCAGGGATTATCCCCCCGCTCACTGATTGCAGAGTGTAAAGCGGGTCTTCGTGCCGGGGGAGTCGCAATGCCAAAAGGGATCAAGGCAGCTCCGGTAAAAGATGCAAGAAGTTACAGAAAAGTACCTGTGCACCGTCTCCGTGCCAGACTTGGCCTGGATTTGTATGACCTGCCGGCAGTTTTGGACGAATCAAAAGTAACTGCAAGGGAGGTAAAAATTAAACTTGGCCAGAGCATTGGCGCTCCGGCAGAGGCCGTCGTATCCTGCGGCGATAAAGTTGCAGCAGGGCAGATGGTAGGAAAATGCAAAGAGGATGCACTCAGCCTTCCGGTACATAGTTCCATAGACGGCGTGGTAAAAGCGGTAAATGCCAGAGAAATCCTGATAGCGGCAGAACCATAGTAGATTGTATCTGTGAGGGAGCAAAACAGGTACAAAAGTTTTAACAGAAAGGAAGTTTTCCATGGGAAAAGCATTGGGGATGGTGGAATACAAAACGGTATCCACCGGTATACTTGCAGCAGACCTTATATTAAAAACGGCACAGGTAAATATTATTGAAGCCCAGACTGTGTGCCCGGGCAAATATATTGTGGTATTTGAAGGGGAGATAAGCGGGGTAAAAGCATGTGTGGAGGCGGCTTCGGTAAAATATCCGGGGGAGCTGATTGACACATTTTTGCTGGGCAATCCTCATGAAGGAATTTTCCCCGCAATTTACGGCACGGCAGAAATTAAAGACAGAAGGGCGCTTGGGGTATTAGAGACATTTGACGCCGCAGCCATTTTTGTGGCGGCGGATCTTGCGGCAAAAACAGCGGAAGTGGAGCTTGTTGAGATTCGCGTGGCAAGGGGCATGTGCGGAAAATCCTACATGTACCTTACCGGGGAAGTGGCGGCAGTGGAAGCGGCAATTGCCAAAGCAAAAGATGCAGTGGGGGAAAACGGAATGTATCTTGACAGTAGTGTGATTGCAAGCCCGGATGAGGAATTGTGGAATACCATATTGTAATTTTGTGCCTGAAACCAAGACAGAGACTGGAGGAAACATATGCTGGCAGCGGAGAGACGAAATGAAATCCTGGATATGCTGAAAGAGGAAGGCAGAGTTATCGTTGGGGAGCTTAGCCAAAAGTATGAGGTGACCGAAGAAACCATTCGGCGGGATTTGGAAAAATTAGAGCAGGAAGGCGTGGCGGAGCGCACTTACGGCGGGGCAGTCCTGAAAATGAACGAAAAAGAAGAACTGCCGTTTCTTGTGCGCAAGCGCACAAATGTGGAGGCAAAAAAACGGATTGCCGTGAAAATATGCGATTATATTAATGACGGGGACAGGATTATGTTAGATGCCAGTACCACCGCATTGTTTATTGCCAAACAGTTAAAGCCCAAGAAAAATATTACCATTATCACAAACTCCATTGAAATCCTTTTAGAACTTTCCAATATGAAGGATTGGAAAGTATTGTCCACCGGAGGTTCTCTGCGCACCGGGGCACTGTCTTTGGTAGGCCACCAGGCGGAACGCATGATAGACAATTTCCATGTGGATAAAGTGATTATGTCCTGTAAGGGCGTGGATTTGCTTCACGGGTTTTCCGACTCCAACGAGGCGGACGCAGAAATAAAAAAACGGATGCTGATTGCCGCAGATTACAGGATTATGGCGGTGGACGGGGCAAAATTCGACCACCGTGCATTCACCAGGATTGTGGGAATCAACGGAATCGATATGGTGGCAACGGATGCCCATTTAAGGGAAGAGTGGCAGGAGAAATTCAAAGAATACAGGATAAAGGTGGTACAGGATTAGAATTACAGTATATTTTAAAAAAAACAGTATACAATAATAGAAGGGATAACCCCGCAGCAGATTTTCTGTTGCAGGGTTTTTGTAATTATATACAAAAAACAATATCTGAAATTATGAAAAATCACAAAATATCCAAAAAGGTATTGCATTTTTTTGAAAACGTGTTATATTATATACATCAGATGAAAACGTTACCGGAAGCTATACCGGAAATGTTTTACAAAAACGTTTTCAGTAAAACCAATTTACCAATTCATGGAAACAGGAGGATGAAAACATGAAGAAAAAAAGTGTAGCAGCATTATTGGTTCTTTCAATGGCAGCAAGTTTACTGGCAGGATGCGGCGGAAGTGATGATTCTTCAGCAAAATCAGATGCAGGAAGCGACGCAGCAGCAACAGATGAGGCAAAAGACGATGGCGCAGATGAGGCAAAAGATGACGCGGCAGAAGCGCCTGCAGCATCAGGAGACGGAAAGGTTTACTACTTAAACTTTAAACCGGAGCAGGAGTCACAGTGGAATGATTTGGCAGCAGCTTATACAGAGGAGACAGGAGTTCCGGTAACAGTTGTAACGGCAGCATCCGGTACTTATGAGTCCACATTAAAATCCGAGATGGCTAAGGAAGATGCGCCTACCTTATTCCAGGTAAACGGCCCCGTAGGTTTGGCTTCATGGAAAGATTACTGCATGGACTTATCCGGCACAGACCTTTACTCCCAGGTAAAAAGCGATGATTTCGTATTAAAAGAGGGAGAGGAAGTAAAAGGCATCGCATACGTTATCGAGACTTACGGATTAATTTACAACAAAACCGTTTTAAACGCATACTGCGGCATGGACGGAGCAGTAGTGGATTCCATTGACAAGATTAACAATTTTGAGACATTAAAGGCAGTGGCAGACGACATTCAGTCCCGTTTGGATGAAGTAAGCGCAGCAGCAGGGGATGGTTACAATCTGGCAGGAGCATTTACCTCCGCAGGTATGGATTCCTCCTCTGACTGGAGATTTAAGACCCATCTTGCAAACCTTCCCATTTACTATGAGTATCAGGAGAAAGGCATAAGCGAGACAGATGCTATCGAAGGAAAATATCTTGACAATTATAAAAACGTCTGGGATTTATATATTACGGATTCCACCTGTGAACCAGGTATGATAGCAACAAAGACAGGTGATGATGCAACCGCTGAATTTGCTTTGGGCGAGGCAGTATTTTACCAGAACGGTACATGGGCTTACCAGGACATTATTGATGCAGGCGTTTTGACAGATGATGACCTTGGCATGATGCCAATCTACATCGGTGTAGAGGGAGAAGAAAAACAGGGACTTTGCACAGGTTCCGAGAACTACTGGTGTATCAACAAGAATGCTTCCGAGGCAGATATCCAGGCGACAGCAGATTTCTTAAACTGGGTAGTAACAAGCGATACAGGACGTGACAGCCTGGCAAATCAGATGGGCTTTGTAACTCCTTTCAAGACATTTGATGACGGTTATACGCCAAGCAATGTATTGGTAAACGCTTCAAACGCTTCTATTGACGCAGGACAGACACAGGTAGCATGGTGCTTTACCACAATGCCTTCCGAGAACTGGAAAAATGGTGTAGGCGCAGCTTTGACAGAGTATGCCCAGGGAACAAAAGAGTGGGATGCAGTTGTAACCGCATTTGTTGACGGCTGGAAGACAGAGTACGACGCTACGCACTAATTATACCAGAGAGCATACACATTTGCTCACGGGTATAAAATCAGAAGGTACTTTACTTGATAACGTATTGTAGGGATTGGAGGCGGCCAGGCCGCCTCCTCATAAAAAGAAAGGAAAATAAATATGGATAAGGCGATTAAGAGATATTTTCCCCTTTTTGCATTACCAACTTTAGTGGCATTTACAATAGGATTTATAGTTCCTTTTGTTATGGGTATCTACTTATCATTTTGTAAATTTACAACTGTAACAGATGCAAAGTTTGTGGGACTGAAAAATTATGCAAGTATTTTTACAGATAAAACATTTGGTCATTCCCTTTGGTATACTGCATTATTTACAATTGTTTCGGTAGTATTAATCAATGTGTTGGCATTTGCAATTGCCATGCTTTTAACAAAGGGAATTAGAGGCACGAACATTTTCCGTACCGTATTCTTTATGCCCAACCTTATCGGCGGTATCGTATTAGGTTATATCTGGCAGCTTATTTTAAACGGTATTTTGGCACAGTTTGGAAGAACATTGGTTTACAGCGCTACATACGGATTCTGGGGCCTTGTAATCCTGATGTGCTGGCAGCAGATAGGTTATATGATGATTATCTACATTGCAGGTATCCAGAATATTCCGGGAGAGTTGATTGAGGCGGCAAAGATTGACGGAGCCACATCAAGCCAGGTATTGTTTAAAGTAACCATTCCTATGGTTATGCCTTCCATTACGGTGTGTACATTCCTTACACTGACCAATGGATTTAAACTGTTCGACCAGAACTTGGCTTTGACCAACGGCGCTCCTTCCGATATGTCACAGATGTTAGCCCTTAACATTTATGATACTTTCTATACAAGAACGGGATTTGAGGGCGTAGGCCAGGCAAAAGCAGTTATCTTCTTTATTATAGTAGCAGTTATCGCAATAGGGCAGAATGTTCTCACCAGAAGTAAGGAGGTGCAGCAGTAATGGCTAAAAATAAAGGTAATGAAGTAAGCGCAGTAAGAAGAGCAAAACACGGCACGGCTTTAAGCATCTTTTTCGGGGTGTTATCCGTTATATATGTACTTCCTATATTAATCGTACTTATGAACTCCTTTAAGTTAAAGGCATACATCAACCGTTATCCCTTTAAAATCGGAACCGGCAAGATGTTTGTAGGTTTGGATAACTATGTGGAAGGCATTAAGAGGATTGAGTTTTTCAAGGCATTTGGATATTCCCTGTTTATCACCGTATTTTCCGTGGCATTGATTATCCTCTGCACATCCATGTGCGCATGGTATATCACCAGGGTTCAGACAAAATTTACAAAAGCAATATATATGTTGTGTCTGTTCTCCATGATTGTACCTTTCCAGATGGTAATGTTTACTTTATCAAAGATTGCAAATATGTTGCATTTGTCTAATCCTGTTGGTATAATATTAGTATATCTGGGATTTGGCGCAGGCCTTGCGGTATTCATGTTTACCGGATTTGTAAAGAGCATTCCGCTGGAAATTGAAGAGGCGGCTATGATTGACGGATGTACCCCCGTTCAGACATTTTTTCAGGTGGTATTCCCAATCTTAAAACCTACGGCTATCACGGTTGCCATTTTACAGGCAATGTGGATTTGGAATGACTATTTGCTGCCGTATCTGGTACTTGATATTAAGAAATATAAGACAATTCCCATTGCAATTCAGTATTTAAAGGGCGGTTACGGTTCCATTGACTGGGGCGCAATGATGGCAATGCTGGTACTTGCAATTATACCTATTATTATTTTCTATATTGCATGCCAGAAGTATATTATTGAAGGTGTTGTAGCCGGAGCAGTAAAAGGTTAAAGATAAAAGTCAGAAAATCAATGACTTAATAATGCGCCTCCCAAACCGAAACGGTTTCGGAGGCGTAATTGATACAGTGGTTTATACAGGTGGTATTATATGGTAACAATTAAAGATATTGCAAGGGAATCAGGGTATTCTGTAAGCACGGTTTCCCGGGTTTTAAACAACAGAAGAGACGTAAGCCCTGTGGCGAAAAAGAAAATCGAAAAAGTGGTGGCAGAATACAATTTTGTGCCCAATAATAATGCAAAACACTTAAAACAGAGCAGCAGCCAGACAATTATTATTTTAGTCAAGGGTACGGGAAATATGCTGTTTGCAGATATCGTGGAAGAGATTCAATATATGGTGGAGCGTACCAGGTATACCCCGGTGGTGACATATTTGGATGAAAATGATGACGAAGTAAAACAGGCAATCAGGATTAGCTGGGAGAGAAAGCCTCTTGGGATTTTGTTTTTAGGGGGAAACCCCGCAAATTTTAAAAGGCAGTTTGCCCAGGTGGAAGTGCCCTCCGTGTTGGTGACAAACCAGGGAAAAGATTTGGGATTTGATAATCTGGCCAGCGTGGCTACGGATGACGTGCTGGCGGCAGAGTGTGCCGTGGATTATCTTTTGGAACAGGGACACAGAAAAATCGGCATTATCGGAGGCGACCCCTCTTTTTCCTACACCAGTATGCAAAGGTTTTGCGGCTGCATGAAGAGTTTTGAGAAACATAACATTGCTTTTGACAGTGACCATGGCTTTTCGGCGGCACGTTTCAGCTTTGAGGACGCGTACCATGCTATGGAGAATTTATTGAAAAAGAACCATGACCTGACAGCCGTATTTGCCATGAGTGATGTTATGGCAATCGGGGCAATCCGCGCCTTAAGGGACCAGGGCATAGATGTGCCGAAAGACATATCGGTGATTGGGTTTGACGGAATTTCCCTGGCGGATTATTATAATCCCAAGCTGGCAACCATAAAACAGCAGTATAAGCTTCTGGCAAGGCGCAGTGTGGAGATTTTGTTTCATCTGGTGGATTTTCAGATGGAAGCAGTACATGAGGTGATTCCTTTTGAATTAGTGAAGGGGGAGAGCGTTGCGCCCATACAGCCGTAGCAGAGTGTGGTATTTAGGCAGGCAGTATGCCTGTAACTATAAATTGAAACAGATTGGAGAGTAAATCGTATGAGAACAAGCGGAATTTTAATGCATATTTCCTCTCTTCCTTCTCCATATGGAATTGGAACCATGGGAAAAGAAGCCAGGAAGTTTGTGGATTTTCTTGTGAAGGCAGGCCAGACATACTGGCAGATTCTGCCGGTGTGCCCCACCAGTTACGGGGACTCCCCTTACCAGTCTTTTTCCAGCCTGGCAGGGAATCCTTATTTTATCGATTTGGAAATCCTTTGCAAAGAGAAACTTTTAACGGAAAAAGAGTGCAAATCCTACAAATGGGGAAGTAAGCCCACGGAAGTGGATTACGGCATTTTATATGAGAACCGTTATGATTTGTTAAAGAAGGCATTTGCCCGCTTTAAGAAGAGAATACCCAGGGATTTTGAGGATTTCTGTGAAAAGGAAAAAAGCTGGCTGGAAGATTACGTATTGTTTATGGCGTTAAAAGATGCCAACGAAGGAGCGGCATGGTCGGAGTGGGACAGGGCTTACCGCTTTCGGGAGGAGGCAGCCATAGAAGATGCCAGGGAAACTTACGCAGATGAGATGCAGTTTTACAGAATGCTTCAATATCTGTTTTACAGGCAGTGGCGCAGCTTAAAGGAATATGCCAACAAAAAGGGAATTTTGATTATCGGCGACGTGCCCATCTATGTGGCAGGGGACAGCGCGGACGTGTGGGCAAATCCGGGGCAGTTCTACCTGGATAAAGATTTAAATCCCATTGAGGTGGCAGGATGTCCTCCCGATGCTTTTTCTGACGACGGGCAGTTGTGGGGCAATCCTTTGTTCCGGTGGGATGTAATGAAAAAAGACGGCTATGCATGGTGGACCAACAGGATTCGCGCCATGTCGGAACTTTATGATGTGGTGCGTATCGACCATTTCCGGGGATTTGATTCCTATTATGCCATTCCGGCAGGGGATGACACGGCAAAGAACGGGACGTGGAAGAAGGGCCCCGGCATGGAACTGTTTGAAGTTTTGGAAGAAAAACTGGGAAAGTTAAATATTATTGTGGAGGATTTGGGATTTTTAACCCCTTCCGTGTTAAAGCTGGTAAAGGATTCCGGGTTCCCGGGGATGAAACTGATTCAGTTTGCCTTTGATACCAGGGAAGAAAGCGATTATCTTCCCCATAATTACACCAGCCACAGCGTTGTTTACACGGGAACCCATGATAATGATACGATTTTAGGGTGGATGAAGTCGGCACCCAGGGACAGCGTGAATTTTGCAAAGCGGTATTTTAACCTAACAAAGGAAGAAGGTTACAACTGGGGCATGATGCGGGGGGCATGGTCGAGCGTAAGCGACCTTGCAGTAGTGCCCATGCAGGATATTTTAGGCTTAGACGGCAGGGCAAGGATGAATACCCCTTCCACATTGGGATGCAACTGGAAATGGCGGGCAAAGCCGGATGCCATTACCCCGGGGCTTGCCAAAAAAGTGCGGAAATATATGAAGACATACGGCAGGGAGCGTGTGGATACAGCAGTTTAACGGTAACTATGACTGGATGAAGCATTGCTATATTTATAAGCAGACTCTTGGAAGCCGTCGGTGCTTAACGAGGTATTTTCGAGTTTAGCACCGTTACGGCTGGAACGAAGTGAAAGCGGGTCTGCGTTAGATATAGCAATGCTTCATTCATATATAATTGATGATAAAAATAGGAAAAACCTCTTATTGAAATCTCAAACAGAATTTAGTATAATTATAATAGTTTGTTTGCATCGCAAATATTTTGGGAATTGTGGAGGTGAATATCTTATGAAACCAAAGATATTATTGTGTGGTAGTAACAGGACATTAATAAATGACTTTTTTGTCCAGATGGAATTTTCTTTTGAATGTATGATCACTTCAGACCGTTGGGACGACACCATGTGCCATATCAAGTATTTTAAGCCTGATTTGCTGGTATACTGTATTTACGGGGAGACAAGAGACTTTGTCAATGGGGCTGCAAGGGTTAAAATCGGTATTGCAGACAAGGACATCCCCATTATCGTCATTGGAGACCGGGATGACTGCAGCCAGTTTTCCAGGATTGCACCGGAAGTTGCCCAGCTTGAAATTTACCGTCCCATTTCCACAAAAGAAATTGAATCAAGAATAAAGAAATTTATAAATGAGCGGGAGACAGAGAAGAGAATCAGGGAGGAAGCCATCAGAGAGGCCGAGGAAGCTGCAAAAGCGGCGGCGGAAGAGGCAGCGAGGGAAGCGGAAGAAGCGGCAAAGGAAGCAGAAGAGGCTTTGAAGGAGGGAGAATCTTTCTGGGATATTAAGGAGATGGAGCTTCCGCCGGATATGATGCCAAAATCCCCGGAGACGAAACATATACTGATTGTGGATGATGACGCCAGGATGCTTCGTATGATGAAGAATTTTTTGAGCAAGGATTACCATGTGGCTACTGCAATAAGCGGCAGGGTGGCGTTAAAATTCTTAGAGGTGAAGCATACGGATTTAGTGCTTCTTGACTATGAGATGCCGGGGGAGAACGGTTCTGATGTGTTAAAGCAGATTCGCAGCAACCCGAAATTAAGCGGCACACCGGTGGTATTTTTAACCGGCGTTACAGACAGAGGAAAAATCCAGGAAGTGCTTAGCAATAATATCCAGGGATATCTTTTAAAGCCTATTGATATGGAAAGGCTTTCCAATACAATTACAGAGTTAATTGGATAAAGGAGAGGCAGGCATATGGAAAATGAATTATACTTGACAGAGCTTATTGATGTTGAGGTTTTACAGAAGATTCAGGACGCTTTTTCAGATATGATTGGAATGGCAGCCCTCACTACGGACAAGGACGGGGTTCCTGTTACCCATGGGACAAATTTTACGGATTTTTGCATGAAATATACAAGGCAGTCAGAGCTTGGATGCCGCAGATGTGAGTACTGCGATAAGCGGGGGGCGGAGATTGCCTTAGAGAAGGGGACGTTCAGTACATATATCTGCCATGCAGGGCTGGTGGACTTTGCGGCTCCCATTATTGCCCACGGGGAACTGGTGGGCAGTTTTATCGGCGGACAGGTGCTGCTCTATGAAATGGATGAGAGCAGGGTGCGGAAACTGGCAAAGGATTTAAAAATTGACCCGGATGCCTACGTGGAGGCTTCCAAAAAGGTAAATGTGCTGGAAAAGTCAAGAGTGGAGAAGGCAGCCCGCTTCCTTTCCGTGATAGCGGATGTGCTTTCCGATATGGCATACAATAAACATCTTTTAATGGAAGGAAATCTTGAAATTGAGAGAGCCGGCAAGATGAAATCGGATTTCCTTGCCAATATGAGCCATGAAATCAGGACGCCTATGAATGCGGTAATCGGTATGGCGGAGATGGCTTTAAGGGAGGATTTACCCGCCGAGGCCAGGGAGTATATTTCCCAGATTAAGTCATCGGGACAGACTTTGCTTACCATTATCAATGATATTTTGGACTTTTCCAAAATTGAATCCGGTAAGTTAAGCATTGTAGAAGAAGAATATGAGCCAATGTCCATTATCAATGATGTGATTGGCATTATTATAAACAGAATCGGTAATAAGGATTTGGAGCTGATTGTAGATGTTCCCTTGGAACTGCCTTATGAGTTGTATGGAGACAGCAACCGTTTAAAACAGATTATTGTGAATCTGATGAACAATGCCGTTAAGTTTACCAAAGGGGGAGAAGTGCGCCTTTCTGTGGAGTGTGAACCTTACGGGGAAGAAAATGTTCTGTTAAAAATGGCAGTGTTAGATACAGGACAGGGAATAAAGGAAGAAGATATGGGCAAACTATTTCAGTCCTTCCAGCAGTTAGACAGTAAACGGAACAGGAATGTAGAGGGAACAGGGCTTGGGCTTGCAATATCAAAACAGCTTTTAACATTAATGAACGGCAGCATTGACGTGAAGAGCGTACATGAGAAGGGCAGTACGTTTTCCTTTGAACTTCCCCAGAAGATTGTTACAAGACAACCTTCCATCCATTATGTGGAGCAGACGGTTTCCGTGGGGAATTTAGTGGCAAACAGCTATATCAGGGAACAGTTGAAGCGTGATACAGCCAAGTTTGGGGCAGTTTACTGGGAACTTGAACAGGATGAGTTGGAGGAAAGTCAAATCGACTTTTTATTTATGGAAAAACCTCAGTTTTCCGAGAAAGTGGAAGCGTTCCTTCAGGGTCATCCCGATGTGACGGGCGTATTGCTGGTAAAATACAATGACAATACCCAGCCCAGTTTAAAAAACGTGAGGGTTGTGCAAAAACCCCTCTATGCATTGAATCTGGCGGCAATTTTAAGCAATCAGGAGATTTTTGAGATACAGGCAGGCATGATGGCGGATGATGTGAACTTTATTGCGCCGGATGCACAGATTCTGATTGTAGATGACAATGCCATTAACCTGACGGTTGCAGAAGGGCTGTTAGAGCCGCTGCGTATGCAGATTGACACGGCATTAAGCGGCAAGGACGCTATTTCCAAAATCTCCAGCAAGCATTATGATTTGATTTTTATGGACCATATGATGCCCGAGGTGGACGGTGTGGAAACCACCCATATTATCAGAAGGTTCTATGACGATTACAAGGATGTGCCGATTATTGCGCTGACAGCCAATGCTGTGGGAGGCACAAAAGAAATGTTTATAAGGGAGGGAATGAATGACTTTGTTCCCAAGCCCATTGAGATGAAAGTTATTGCCGCAAAAATAAAGATGTGGCTTCCGCCCAATAAGATTAAGCGCAGAGAAGAAGGGGAGATGCTTCCCGTAGAGCACACCCAGAAAGCCAGCGAGGCAGACTTTGAAATCGAAGGTCTGGACGTAAAGGCTGCCATGGCGCTTGTGGGCAATAAGAAACTGTTTTTTGCAGTGTTAAAGGATTATTATCAGGCGATTGACAAAAAGAGCGCACTGATTAAGGAATATGAGGAGCAGGAGAAAATCAGGGAGTACACCATAGAAGTCCATGCCTTAAAAAGCGCCTCCAGGCAGATTGGAGCCATGGAATTATCCCAGAAGGCAGAGCGCATGGAGGAGGCAGGCAATGCAGGAAATATTGTTTTAATCCACCAGTGTACGGATGATGTGGTGGCACAGTACCGCTGGTATAAAAGCATCTTAAAGCCTTTCTGCGACGAGCCGGAGAAAGAGGCGGAGTGCGGCTCAGAACCCTTTACCCAGGAGGTATTAAATGCCCAGGCGGCAAAAATGCAGGACGCCATAGAAGAGTTAGACAGCGATGTGATGGAGGAAGTTGTGTCGGAGCTGGGAAGATACAACATGACCGGGCAGCATAAGGAACTTTACTTAAAACTGAAAGATGCTGTACAGGATATTGATATCGAAGTGTGTGAAGAGATTATGGGTACATGGATTTCATTGAAATGGTAGAAGGAGTAGACAATCAGAATGCGTAAAACAAAAATAGTGTGTACACTGGGTCCGGCCACGGATAAAGAGGATGTACTGGAGCAGTTAATCATAAACGGAATGAATGTGGCAAGGCTTAACTTTTCCCATGGGGATTACAGCGAGCATAAGGCGCGGATGGATAAGGTGAAAGAGTATCGGAAGAAGCACAATAAACAGACAGCCATTATGTTAGATACCAAGGGACCGGAAATCCGTCTGGGATTTTTTGAAGAGGGAAGCGTTATTTTGGAGGAAGGCCAGAAGTTTACCCTGTACTGTGAAGAACATCCCGGGAATAAAGAGGGGGTGTCCGTTACTTTTACGGATTTGTACCAGGATGTAAAAGAAGGGACTACCATTTTAATTGATGACGGATTAGTGGAAATGCAGGTAGTTCAAATCCGGGAGAAGGCAATTGTCTGTTCCGTGATAAACGGCGGGAAAATCTCCGACCGCAAAGGGGTGAATGTGCCGGATGTAAAGCTGTCCATGCCTTTCTTAAGCGAGAAAGACAAGGAGGATATTCTCTTTGGCATTAAGGAAGATGTGGATTTTGTGGCGGCATCCTTTGTGCGCCGTGGGGATGATGTGAAAAAAATGCGCAAATTCTTAGATGACCACGGCGGCTATGATATCCATATTATTGCCAAGATTGAAAACCGGGAAGGCGTGGAGGACATTGACGCCATTTTAGAAGCGGCAGACGGGGTAATGGTGGCAAGAGGCGATATGGGTGTGGAAATTCCCTATGAGGAAGTGCCTGTGATTCAGAAAATCCTGATTAAAAAAGGCGTGGAGATGGGCAAGCAGGTGATTACCGCCACCCAGATGTTAGATTCCATGATGAAAAACCCCAGGCCGGAAACAACAGACGTGGCAAATGCCATTTACGATGGAACAGGAGCCATAATGCTTTCCGGGGAGACGGCGGCAGGGCTTTATCCCGTAGAGTCTCTTCTTACCATGGTAAAAATAGCAGACAGGACGGAGCAGGATATTGATTACCGGAAGCGGTTTTTTGCCAGGGAGAGGACAGCCAATCCTGACATTACGGATGCAATCTGCCATGCTACCTGTACCACGGCCCTTGATTTAAATGCCAGGGCAATCGTCACGGTGACAAAAAGCGGCCATTCCGCGAGAAATGTGGCAAAATACTGTCCTGCATGTGATATTATCTGCGGCACCACGGAGGAGAAAGTGGCAAGGCAGCTTAGTATGGTGTGGGGAACCGCCACGGTGATTTTGGAAAAGCAGAGAGATGTTTTTGATTTGTTTGACCATGCCTTGGAGAAAGCGGTAGAAGAACATTTCCTTGAGAAAGGGGATATGACTGTGATTACCTCCGGTGTTCCCATTGGGGTGTCGGGGACTACCAATATGATAAAAGTTCAGGTGGTATAATGCAGGATACCAGAGTCAAAAGCCAGGCTGCACAGAATGCTTGCATTCCGTGCAGCCTGGCTTTATGACCTGTTCCAATATGAGCATAAAATCTGGTATCAGGGTTTCTGCTGAAAGATGGGGTCAGCAGGATATCCACTGGCACATTTTTGCATGGCCCGCTGTACGCTGTCTGTGGAATTGCCCCAGGGTTTGTCTTTGTTCAGGTAATCATTTTTCCGGACAAACCATTCCACATCCTCCTGGACACGCTCCATGTTTTCCTGCATAATGGCAAAAACTTTGGGGTAAAAAGATTCTTTTTCCCTGTCATTTAGCTTATCTTCCGCCGTTTCGATTAAATCCCCAAAATGGGGAAGGCAGAATCCTTTGCTCTCAAAAAACAGTTTCCGAAATTCTTCGTCTTTTTTGTACAAATCCATGAAAGTTTCCAGATATCTGTTGTAAATATCATTAAAATGATTGCACACATAACAGGAGTGTTCCTTTTTGGTAATCCACTGTCCAATGGAAGTCCTGGCTTCTTTCGTCACGTCCGTTTTTTTCATCTTCGATTTTAATGTGGCTTTGCCCGGGGAAAAATGTTTAAATTCCTCTGCCATTTCCTGATTCAGTTTTTTCATATGGGTGCTTAAGATTAGCGCGCTGCCTAAACGGTTGCCGTAATCGTACATCATTTTGTAATGATGACGGCAGAATCCGGTTTTATCCGTCTGTTCCCTGATATCATCTTCCATGTATGCGGAGCCTAAGATAAAAGAGAGGGCATGTTGTTCCGCCTGACGCTCCAGGTAGCAAAAAGGGCATTCGTCTTTTTCCTCAAATGCTTTGATAAGAGGGATGGTTTCTATTTTCTGCTTCATATGTATTCTCCTTTATAATATGTTGCCATTTATGGACAGTTTCTTACCGACTGCTGACATGGATATTATAGCATAGTTTGTGTCTAAAATGCACAAAAATTCCCGGGATGCTTTTATAAAAGTGTTACTTTTCACAGCCCCTCCACACTGCATTCGCAATCCCGCACTCCGTGCTTCAAAGCTTGCTTACGCAAGCGGATTGCTCATTTGGTGGAGGTTCCTGCTTCGCAGTCAGATTTGGAACAGATACACAGCTTCTTACGAGCAAGCTCGGCGAATCTGTGTATCTTTCCAAATCGACTGTGAAAAGTAACTTTAAAATAAAAAAATTAGAAAAAATACTGACAATTTCAGGAAATCTGTGGTATAATTTAGATAATTGTACAAAGAAGGGAGATAATACTATGTTTGAAGTAGGAGAATATATTATTTACGGTAACATTGGCGTCTGCAAAATTACGGATATCAAGGAGATGGCCCCGCCGGGAACGAAAACCAACAAATTATACTATGCTTTGGACCCGGTATACGATAAGGGGCGCATGGTGTATACCCCTGTGGACAACGAAAAAGTCCTGATACGTAAGATTGTAACGGCCAAAGAAGCAGACGAGCTGATTTCCAGGGTAAAAGAGATTGATATACTGCAGATTAAAGATGAGAAGTTAAGAGAGGAAAAGTACAAGGAGGCTATGCGTACCTGCAATTGTGAGGAGTGGATACGCATTATTAAGACATTATATTTAAGAAGCAAATCCAGGCAGGCAGAGGGGAAGAAAATCACCAGCAGCGATGCCAGATATCTCCATCTGGCAGAGGAAAATCTGTATGGGGAATTATCCATTGCATTAAAAATGCCTAAAGAGGAAGTGGAACAATTTATTTGCAAGCGGGTGGAAAGTAAGGAGTAATCATTATTTTGGGGGAGTCATCCACCCGCTGTATTTTTGCACAGACTGGTTTGGTATGTAGGATATCTGTTTCCGGTACTCCGTAGGAGTCATGCTAAGGTCTGATAAGAAGTGCCTGTTAAAGCTGGAGAGGGAGCGGAATCCCACCTCTTCCGAAATATTTAAAATAGGCATTTCGCTGGTGCGAAGCAAAAGGGAAGCCTTCTGGATGCGCAGATGGTTTAAATACTCCAGGGGGCTGCTGTTCATAATGGAGGTAAAGACCCTGCGGAAATGGGTGGGGCTTAAATGGCATAAGCCTGCCAGATGGTCTATGGTAAATTCCTGCATATAATTCGTATGTATGTAGTTTAAGGCAGGGGCGATGACCATAGAGTTCTGGTGCATATGGGAACCCGGCAGAGAGGTTTCTTCCATATAAAGCCGCAGCAGTTTTGTGATAAGGGATAAAAACAATCCCCGCACGGAGAACTGATAATTAGTACCCCCCCCCAGTATCTCACGAAAAATATTCTGAATAAGAAAGGCCATTTCAGGGTAATCCTCTGAGGAAAGCACAGCGGAATAATTTTGCAGCAGGGCGGTGAGGGAATCTCCGTTTTCTATGGTATGCAGCAGAAAGAAAGGCTGGAAAAGGGCTTCCACGTCCACAAAGAGATAAGACCACTTGCTGGCAGTGCCCGGCGCAGAGTATGTGGTATGGGAGACGCCTCCTGCCACAATCGTAAAATCTCCTTTGGTAAAAGGGATTTTGTCATTCATAAATTCCATGGTTCCGGCATCCGATTCACAGACGCCGATTTCCATGCAGTTATGGAAATGGAGTCTGCCGGAAGGGATATCTGAAATTCTCCATTGTTCTCCGGTAAGAAGAAGCACAGGGAAAATATCAGGAAGGTCATAATTGCGGTATTCGATGACCGCCTTTTTTGTTTTTGGCATTTTTACCACCTGATTCTTTAAAATTTCTAATCTTATTATACAATATGTCCATACGCATTTCAAACCAAATAAAAAGGCATATTTAAGCCCAAAAACAGAAGAAACTGAACATAATTCCTTAAAAAACAAACAAAAATAACATCAAACAAATAAAAACAACCAAATAAACTATGAATTAAATTTGAAAAAGATGAAAAAATTTTTAAGCAATTATAAATAAAGGTCGAAAATGCACAGCATTGTAACGGAATTGATAGGACGTGGATTTTGACAAAATATACAATAATATTATCAATTTAGGTTATTACAAAAAGCCAAAGGAGTGAAGGTATGAGTAAGGTATCACAGGCGGCTGTGGCGCCGCAGAAGAAAAATAGTAACTTTGCACTGTATATGAAGAGAAACTGGCAGTTGTATGTGCTGATGATTCTTCCCATGTTATTTGTCCTTGTGTTCAAGTTTGGCGCTTACAAAGGTTTTATTATCGCGTTCCAGGACTACAAGGTGGCAAAGGGTTACAGGGGCAGTGAGTTTGTAGGTTTTGAAATATTCCAGAAGGTTTTCTCCCACAGGGATTTCGGCAAATCTGTATGGAATACGCTGCTTCTTAATATTCTGGATTTGATTTTCGGTTTCCCAATGCCCATTATCCTGGCATTGATTTTAAATGAAATCCGCTGCAAATGGTTTAAAAAAGTGTCCCAGACATTGTTGTACCTTCCCCACTTTTTATCATGGGTTATTATCGGGGCGCTGGCATATCAGATGTTCGGAGAGCAGAGCGGTGTAATTAATGTTCTGATTCAGAATGCAGGGCACAGCCCCATACCGTTTTTGCAGGATGATACCTGGTGGCTTATCTCTTATGTGTTAATCGGCGTATGGCAGACCATGGGGTGGGGCACTATCATATACTTAGCGGCTATCACCGGTGTGGACGCAGAACTTTACGAGGCTGCCAAAGTGGACGGGGCAGGCCGTTGGAAACAGTGTCTGCATGTGACCCTTCCATGTATCCGTTCCACCATTGTTACATTGCTGATTATGAACCTTGGAAAAGTGATGCAGGGTTCTTTCGAGAGAATCTATGCATTGATGAACCAGAAAGCCACGGAATACACAACGACCATTCCCGTGCTTGTGTACCGCTGGGGTATCCAGAGCGGTAAGTTTTCAGAAGCCACGGCTCTTGGGCTGTTCCAGTCCATCATCGGATTGATTCTGGTACTGTTGGCTGATTTCGTTGCGAAGCGTCTCGGCGAAGACGGCTTGTTATAAGGAGGTTATTCATATGAGTAAAGTAGATGCGGCAATGCCTGCCAATAAAAAAGTGTGGACGGCAGCCCGGAAAAAAGACTTATTCTTTGATATTTTGTTTTACATAATTTTGGCGGCAGTTTCATTAATCTGTCTCTTCCCGTTTATCCACATATTCTCCAAATCCATCAGTGAGGAGGCTTATGTGGTGGCAAACAAGGTATTTCTTCTGCCTAAAGGGTTCAGCACCAAGGCATATTCCAAGGTGTTTGCGGATTCTTCCATCATGCGTTCTATGTATGTCACCATAGTGGTGACGGTAAGTTTTACCATAATCGGTATGTTCCTTACGGTATGTTCTGCTTATGCCTTAAGCAGGAAAGAATTAAAGGGCCGGAAGGTTATGGCGTTTCTTGTTATGATGTCCATGTACTTTGTAGCGGGCACCATTCCTGATTACCTGTTGATGAACGATTTACATATGCTGGATACATGGTGGTGTCTGATTCTGCCTTTATCCTTTGCAGCGTACAACTTTTTGATTATGAAAAATAACTTTGCCGTGACCATACCGGACAGTCTGATTGAGGCGGCACTGAT
>CANRJF010000029.1 GCA_947630855.1 uncultured Lachnospiraceae bacterium | reverse complement strand
AGACAGGGGGGCTTAAAACGGATTTTGACGGCGCCCAGGATTATGACTTTGTGCTTCGCTGTGTGGAGGCGGGGGCAGTTGTCCGTCATGTGCCGAAAATCCTTTACCACTGGCGGATTCATGAAGGCTCCACCGCAGGAAACAGCGTGGATAAGGCATATGCCTTTGACAATGGATGCAGGGCAATTGAAGAACACTTAAAACGCATGGGAACGTCAGGAACTGCCAGGGTAACGGCAAATCTGGGTGTTTACCGGGTAAAATATAAGTTAAAAGGCACTTATAAAGTAACGGTGGCGGCTTCTTCGGGGGAAATGTCATCTTACCTAAAAAATAAGGTAAAAGACAGCCTCTCCGGTGAAGATTACCGGATAAAAACGGAATACCTGCTTACGGATTCTTTAGATAAAAGTATATTAGATAAGGCAAAGGGAGATTATATTTTGTTGGTAAAGGACGGCGTCTCTTTTCCCGGGGACGGCCTTATCAATCTTCTTAGCATTTGTTCCCAGGAGAGGAACGGAATTGTGGGGGCGAAAGTCTTAAATGCCCGGGGAAAGGTGATTTCCAACGGATACCTGTATGATGGGCAGGGAAGGCTGATTCCTTCCTTAAGCGGCCTGCCCGGGGAATTTAAAGGGTATTTCCTACACGGGGTAATCCCTAAGGAAGTGAGCGCCACGTCTTTTGCCTGTGTGATGATAAAGAGACGTGCCTGGGAAGCGGTAAAAGAGGATTTGTCATTTTCCGGGGAATACTACGGGGCAGACCTTAGCTTTTCCATGAGAGAGGCGGGTTTTATGACTGTGGTGACGCCGGAGGTGGCGGTGAAGGAAAAAGCAGGCAGGGAAGTTAAGGAAGATAAGAGGGAGAGGGCACTGTTTTATGAGAAATGGAAAAAACAGCTTTTATCTTCTGACCCCTGTTACAATCGGAACCTTAAACTGGAAAAAAACCATACTTACGAGCTGGGGGAATCAGGGAAATGACACAGGATGTATTTATTATTGGAAGCAAGGGCATACCCGCAAAGTACGGGGGATTTGAAACATTTGCAGAGCAGCTTACCCGGTATAAAACAAGTAAAGAAATACATTACCATGTGGCATGCATGGGAGATGCCCCGGGGGAATATGCCTATCAGGGAGCCCGCTGTTTTCAGATAAAAGTGCCTGATATAGGCCCGGCAAAAGCGGTGTATTATGATATTGCCGCCTTTTGCTGCTGCCTTAACTATTTAAAGAAAAAACCTTCCCCCCATCCGGTTGTGTATGTGCTGGCATGCCGGATTGGGCCTTTTGTGGGATTTTTGAAAAGACGCCTTGTAAAAATGGGAGGAAGGCTCTACATTAACCCTGACGGCCATGAGTGGATGCGTGCAAAATGGAACAGATACATCCGCCGATACTGGAAATTATCTGAAGGCCTTATGGTAAAACACGGGGACTTAATGATTTGTGACTCGAAAAACATGGAGATTTATATAAAAGATACCTATAAGAAATACCGTCCCGCAACTGTTTTTATCCCTTACGGGGCGGATGTGGCAGCCAGCAGTTTAAAAGACAGTGACAGTGAACTTATAAAATGGTATGAAGAGCGGGGACTTAAGCCGGGGGAATATTATCTTATTGTTGGAAGGTTTGTGCCGGAAAACAATTACGAGACAATGCTTAAGGAATTTATGAGGTCAAAGACGAAGCGGAAACTGGCGGTCATTACCAATGTGGAGAAAAATGCTTTTTATGAAAAATTAAAAAGCAGTACCGCATTTGAAGAGGATAAAAGAATTGTGTTCTGCGGTACGGTATATAAGGAGGAACTGATAAAAAAAATCAGGGAAAACGCCTATGGATACCTGCACGGCCACGAAGTGGGAGGCACAAACCCTTCCCTGTTAGAAGCCTTAGGAAGCACGAAATTAAATCTGCTTTTGGATGTGGGATTTAACCGGGAAGTGGGGGAAGATGCCGCATTGTACTGGAAGAAGTCTCCGGGAAGCCTTTCACGGCTTTTGGACAGGGCGGATACGTTAGATGAAGAGGAACGGATGGCATACGGCAATCTGGCAAAGAAGAGAATTTTAAACCATTACAGCAAAGAAAAAATAGCAAAGGCTTACGAGGAAATATTTTTATCATGGGAAAAGTAAGGATAAGTGTTGCGCTGGCATCTTACAACGGAGAAAAATATATCAGAGAACAGCTTGATTCCATTTTGGCGAATCTTTCAGGGGAAGATGAGATTGTGGTGTCAGATGACGGTTCTTGTGATAATACCCTTGAAATATTAAAAGAATACCAAAAGGGGGAAATCCCCTTAAAAATTTTAAAAGGCCCGGGCGAGGGCATAAAGAAAAATATTGAAAATGCCATAAGACATTGCCGGGGGGAATATATTTTTCTATCGGACCAGGATGATGTGTGGACAGAAAACAAAGTGGAACGGGTGATGGAATATCTGGGAAAAGGGGGCTGTCTCTTAGTCAACCATGACGCAGAAGTGATGGATTCCAGGCTGGAAAAGGAGATAATGTCCTCCTTTTTTGCCTACCGGGGTTCCTGCGCCGGATTTTTGAAAAATTTTGTGAAAAACCGCTATATGGGCTGCTGCATGGCGTTTCACCGCAAACTGCTGCCTTTCGTGCTGCCCATCCCGGGGGAAGTGCAGATGCATGACCAGTGGATTGGGCTTATCAGTGACATTTTAGGGGGCAAAAATTTGTTTTTGCCGGAAAAACTGCTATTGTACCGAAGGCATGAGCAGAATGTATCGGATTTTAATCATGGTACGGTTAAGGAGATGTTTTGCAAAAGAATTTTGTTGGCAAAAGCCCTTTTGCGCTGGAGGATGTTTAGGAAATATTAAGAAATTTTGTGAAAAATATACAAAAATATTACAAAAATTACAAAAATATGACGCTGAAATTCTACACGGCACAGGGCGATTCTTTGGCTTGTAATTATTGACAATATAGGAAAAAAGTTATATATTAATTTTAATTGTTTTCTGAATAACAGCACTTTGGGCGCTGGTTAAAGATAAGAGCCTGAAAGAATGGAGAGAAGATGAGTACAAAAAGAAAAAAGAAAAAGAACAAAAAAAACAAAATTGTAATATTTGCAATTGAGCTGATTGTATTGGTAGCTCTTCTTGTAGGCCTGTATGTGTCTTCTAAGATGGATGAAATGGAGACCACCGGTCCCATTGAGCCGGAAGAGGTGGAAATTGAACTGGATTCCGAGACAAAGGAAGCGTTGGAAGGGTATACCAACATTGCATTGTTTGGTCTGGATAACCGTACCGTAGGAAAGTATGAAAGCGGCAACAGTGATACCATTATGATTGCCAGCATCAACAACGATACAAAGGAAGTTAAGATTTTGTCCGTATACCGTGATACTTACTTAAACGTAAAAGAGGGCACTTACGGCAAAATAAATTCCGCTTATTCCTATGGAGGGCCTAAAAACGCCATTGCTGCATTAAATAAGAATCTGAATCTGGATATTACCAACTATGTTGCCGTGGATTTCGGGGCAGTTGTAGATGCGGTGGATTTGTTAGACGGAATAGAGCTTACACTTACCGATGAGGAAGTGAAGATTATGAATGACAATTACATTGACGAAATCAATGAGGTGACAAACCATTCATCCGAGAAATTAAGCGGCGGCGGAACATACAAAGTGGACGGTGTGCAGGCGTTGGCATACTGCCGTATCCGTTACACGGCGGGGGATGATTTCAGGCGTACGGAACGTCAGAGGGAAGTGCTGACAAAGATGATTGAGAAAGCCAAAGGCTCCAGCATTTCAACGGTGAGCAAATTGATTGAGGCAATGTTTGGTGAGATTTCCACCAGCTTTACCAGCAAGGAAATGCTTTCTTTAGCCAGCAGCGTTATGGATTATGAACTGGTGGGAAATCATGGATGGCCATTTGAACTTTACACCGGCAATATAGGTTCCCAGAGTATGGTAGTCCCCACGGATTTGGAGACAAATGTGCAGGAACTGCATGAGTATTTGTTTAGTGAGGAAAACAATGTATCCAATACGGTGAAAGGCATCAGCGAATATATTGTTAATTATACAGGACTTACCACGGAACATACGGCAAGATACGATAATCCTTTAACAGGGGATGATAATACCAGCACAACAGATACGGGATATTCTACGGAAGGTACAAATTCGGAGGAATAAAAAAAAGAGAAGCCATTGCGGCTTCTTTTTTTTATGCACACGTCGTCCAAAGGATTTCACAAAAGGAACACAAAAACAGGATAAACTATTGAACATCAAAGGATGAAAGGAGCAGGAATATGAACCAGTTTGATGAAGGGAATGCCTATTATACACCTTTTGAAGAACCACAGAAACCTGAGAAAAAGAAGCCTCACAGGGTGAAAAAAGCGATACGTGCCATTTTCTTATGTTTTTTAGCGGTTATTGTGGCAGGAGTTTCATTTTTGGGAACTGCCGGCTTTTTTGGAAATGTTTTGAAAAATGACGGGCAGGAAAAGGCAGCAGTAAAAGGCGGCGGGGATTTTAATATTGCCGAACATAATCTGACAGAGAATTTCAGCACGGAATCAGGAGAATCTGATGTGGTGCCTGTTTCCGCTGGGACATTGACGGATGTGTCTGCCATTGTGGAAGGGGTCATGCCCTCCATTGTATCTATCACCACCATTTCCACCAGGAAAGTGGAGAGCTTTTTTGGTTATACCAGGGAATATGAAAGCGAAGGGTGCGGCTCGGGAATTATCATAAGCCAGGATGAGGAAAATTTATATATTGCAACAAACAATCATGTGGTGGCAGGGGCCAGCACCTTGTCCGTGATTTTTGCAGATAAAAGTCAGGTGACGGCGGCAGTAAAGGGAACGGATGCCAGCAGTGACCTGGCGGTAGTGAGCGTGAAGCTGTCAGAACTTGACAAGAGGACGAAAAATCATATTCGTACTGCAATTTTCGGGGATTCAAAACAGGTTAAGGAAGGACAGACAGCAATTGCCATTGGCAATGCCTTAGGATATGGCCAGTCGGTTACCAAAGGGGTGATTTCCGCTTTGGACCGGGAAGTGACAGTACAGGATGAGACAGACGGCACATCCGTGACCAATCAGTTATTGCAGACAGACGCAGCCATAAATCCGGGAAACAGCGGCGGAGCATTGTTAAACATTTACGGGGAAGTGATTGGCATTAATTCCGTAAAATATTCCCAGGAAAGTGTGGAGGGAATGGGATATGCCATTCCTGCGGATACGGCAATCCCCATTATCCGCCAGTTGATTACCAGGAAAGTTGTAAAAAGCCAGGACACGGGATATCTGGGCATTTCCGGGGTGGATGTAACAGAGGAAGTGTCAAAGACATACAATATGCCCGCAGGGGTGTATGTTGCCCAGGTGGTAGAGGGCAGCGGCGCTTACAATGCAGGCATTCTCCAGGGGGATATTATAACAAAGTTTGACGGAAGGAATATCACCGCCATGGAGGATATAAAGGAGCTTATGCGGTATATGCCGGCAGGAACTACGGTGGAAGTCGTGTATGAGCGGGCACAGGAGGGTGAGTACGTGGAGAATACGGTGGAACTCACTTTAGGAAAGAAAAAATAGGACATTAAAAAGGCATATAAGGGAAGAATCATAGGCTGGTATTTCTATGTAAAACTGGCAGGGGATTCTTCCTTTTTATGCTTGCGGTGTAATGAGAGATGTTTTATAATATAAAATATTGCTGCAAATTAGAGCAGAATTTTTTATCAGGTATAAAACCAGGAGGAAGATACAATGAGAAAGAAAAAGATTGTAATCGCACTGGGACATGAAGCGCTGGGAACTACCCTTCCCGAGCAGAAATCTGCAACCGAGGAGACAGCGAAAGCGGTTGCGGATTTAATTGAGTCAGATTATCAGGTGGTAATTTCACACAGCAACGGTCCCCAGGTGGGGATGATACATACAGCCATGTCTGAGTTCTGCCGTTTGTATCCTGAATATACGGCAACGCCAATGTCCGTATGTTCTGCCATGAGCCAGGGATATATCGGATACGACCTGCAGAATGCCATCCGCACCGAATTGTTGAACCGGGGAATTTTTAAGACGGTTTCCACGATTTTAACCCAGGTGTGTGTAGACCCTTATGATGAGGCATTTTACCATCCCAGCAAGATTATCGGGCGTGTTATGAGCAGGGAAGAGGCAGAAGCAGAAGAAAAGAAGGGCAATCATGTGGTGGAAACGCCGGAGGGATACAGGAGAATTGTGGCAGCTCCAAAACCCATGGATATTGTGGAGATAGATGCCATCCGGGCTTTAAGCGACAGTGACCAGATTGTCATTGCCTGCGGCGGCGGAGGAATACCCGTCCTGGTACAAAATAACCGGTTAAAAGGCGCCAGCGCAGTGATTGAGAAGGATTTGGCGGCAGGAAAACTGGCGGAAATGCTGAATGCGGATATGTTCGTTATTTTGACAGGGGAAGAAAAAGTCTGTTTAAATTACGGCAGGGAAAACCAGACGCCTTTAGATACTTTAACGGTAAGCCAGGCATCTTCCTATATCAGCCAGGGCGAATTTGAAGAGGGGACTATTCTGCCGAAAATACAGGCAGCCATAGATTTTATCGGCAATTCGGCAGTGAGGACGGCAGTAATTACAAAATTAAGTAAATCAAAAGAAGCATTAGAAGGGCTTACAGGAACGGTAATTCGTAAATAAAAAATAAAGAGGAGCGATAAAAATGAAAAAATGCAAAAGAGTAACGGCATTGCTGTTGGCGTTGTTTTTAGGATTTACCACAGGCTACGGGGACGTTCTTGCAGCATCAGCAGAAAACCCGGGCTACGCTGCAGAAATGCAGGATGAGAGCAGGACAGAAAGCGCAGCGCCGGAAAGTGAGAACACAAAGGACGTGATGCCGGAAAGTGAGAACACAGAAAGCGTGATGCCGGAAAGCGAGAACACAGAGAGCGTGATGCCGGAGAGCGAGAGTACAGAGAGCCCGACGCCGGAGAGTGAAGGCACAGAGAGTACAGAAAGTACAGTGCCGGAAAGTGAAAGCACAGAAAGCGTCACACCGGAGGGGGAAGGCACAGAGAATACAGAAAGCACAGCCCCTGAAAGTGAAAATACACAGAGTGTTGCGCCGGAAAGCACAGAAGAAAATGACAGTCAGCCAGAGGATGACGGCGCAGACAAAGATACACAGGAAAAAGACAGTGAGGAAGACCAGTCATCCTTGGTAAATTATCTTGTGGTGGAGGAGCCGGTGGTAAAGACGCCGGGAACCCAGAGGATTTTTGCAGGCATAGGGGACGGCACAGGGAAAGTGGAGTCTGCCCTTTTAACCTATAAAAATACGGCAACAGGCGCATCCTATCAGGCGCAGGCTTCCCATTTGCTGGATGATTTTGCACTGTTTACCATGGAATTTTCCGATGATGCCTTATCAGGCAGCTATCAGATTACAGAATTAACTTATGCCATAGACGGGGTAGAAACCCGGGCAGATTTAGCTAAAATCGGGGTGGATGCTTCTTTTGGCGTCAATGAAGAGACAAATACCCAGCCGGATGATGTGCTTTTGACGGATGAGGATTTGGAAGAACTGGCAGCCTTAACAGAGGCAAGCGTTGTCATTATGGATGGAGACAATAAGGAAGAGCAGGTGGAAAACGCCTTAAAGGGGGCAGGATGCAAGGTTCCCGCATCATTAAGCAAAAGTTCACTCTCCTCTGCAATAAAGGGAGCTGCCACAGACAATATTGTGGTGGTGCTGGATGCAGGCCACGGAGGCACTGACGGAGGTACGGTGGGCAACGGCATCGTGGAGAAAAACGTAAATTTAAAAATTGCCCAGTACTGCAAGGAGGAATTGGAAACATACAAGGGCGTAACCGTAATTATGACAAGGAGTGCGGATATCACCCTCACTCTGGCACAGAGGGCTCAGGTTGCCATTGACAATAAGGCAAATGTATTTATCAGCCTTCACAATAACTCCAACGAAAGTCCGGGGCCAAACGGGGCAAATGTATATTACCCCAATAATAATTACAACAGCACAGTCAGCCAGATAGGAAAAGACCTTGCAACTATTATTGAGGCTAAACTTACGGAATTAGGGCTTGCCAGCGGAGGCATCCATATCCGCAATTCGGAAAACGAGACAAAATATCCCGACGGTTCCCTGGCGGATTATTACGGGGTTATCAAACGCTGTAAGGAATACGGAATCCCCGGATTGATCGTAGAACATGCATTTATTTCCAATGCCGGCGATGCGGCAAATTTCTTAAGCACAGACGAAAAGCTGAAGAAATTAGGCGTGGCAGATGCAACGGGAATTGCCCAGTACTATAAACTGACAAAAAAAGACGGCTCGGATTCGCTGATTACCTCCATTAAATCAAAAGACAGCAAGCATCTTGTTATCAAGTGGAATCCGGTAGATGATGCCACAGGATATGAAATCGGAAGGGCAGTTTCCGAGAATGGTACATACACAACCATTAAAAAGATAACTTCACAAAAAACGAAAAAGTATACGGACAGCACTGTAAAACCCGGAAAACTGTATTATTATAAAATCCGTCCCATATTAAAGGATGGAAGCGGAGACTGGAGCGAGGCTGCATCCGGCAGGACGGCAAAAGTGCCTTCGGATTTGTATGTGGCATCCCAGGGAGGCTCTGCCCTGCGCGTATCCTGGACAGCGGATGACAATGTGGCAGGATACCAGATTACCAGGTCAAAATCCGTAAACGGAAAATATAAGGAACTGGCAACCATAGCAAATAACACAGTGGAATATTTTGATGATACTACCATAAAAGGGGGCAAAAAATATTATTACAAAATCCAGGCGTACAATTACAACGGAACCACAATGGGTTACAGCGGTTACAGCAGTGCGGTAATGGGTCAGACATTGATGCCGGTTACCATTAAGAAGATTGCGCCGGTTGCTACCAAAAAGCATACCATTTACTGGACGGCGGCGGACAATGCCACAGGCTACCAGATTTTTCAGAGTACTTCCATAGACGGAACTTACAAAAGAATAAAAACCGTTAAGTCCCGGAATACCACGTCTTATACTGTAACAGGGTTAAAGACAGGGGTAAAATATTATTACAAAATCAGGAGCATGAAAAAGAAAAACGGCGTAAAGGAATTTAGTGATTTCTCTCCTGCCAAAGGGGCATGGGTAAATAAAAAGCCTGTGATTACGGAAGTTGTGGGATATACGGGTACCAAGATTAAAGTCTGCTGGAATCCTTTGGAGAACGTAAAAAGTTATGATATTTACCGCAGTACCTCCAAGTATGGTAAATATACAAAGGTGGGCAGTGCAGACGGGGATGAAACCAGCTATACGGATTCCAAACTGAAAATGAATCAGAAGTATTACTACAAAATGCAGGCAAATGTAAAAGGGTATAAAGCCACCGGAAAAACCAGCTTAAGCAAGGCGGTAAAGGGCTATACCATGCGCAAGACAGAGATTTCCTCTGTGGAGCCGGATGCAGCAGGTGCGCTGGTAATTAAATGGATGCAGGTGAAAAACTCCAAGGGCTATGAAGTGTACCGCAGTACAAGCAGGGACGGCGATTATAAACTTTTGACCACCATAAACAGCGCCAAGACCACCAGTTACACAGACAGCACCGTAGAAAAATCCGTAAATTACTGGTATAAAGTTAGGGTGTTTACCAAAGACGGAAAAAAGACGGTTTACGGTCAATATTCCGAGCCGGTGGAAGGAAATAACCTAAAGGCTCCTTCCGATGTAACCGTCACCCAGGTATCGGAAACCCAGCTTGATATTACCTGGTCAGCGGTATCGGATGCGGTGGGATATATTATTTCCAGGAGCACGAAGCCGGAGGATGGCTTTGCTACCCTGGCGGTTTTAGGAAATGTGACAACCTATTCCGACACATCCGTTGTAAAAGATACCGTTTACTATTATAAAATCCAGTCTGTGGATGTAAACGGCAGAACCAGCGGATACAGCAGCGTGGCGTCAGGATGCGCCATGGCGAAATTAGTGATTACAAGCGCACAATGGAGCGGCGGGGGAGTAAGCGTAACATGGCGTCCTTCTCAGGTGGCTGTTACGGGATATGAAATTTACCGCAGTTCCTCGGAGAGAGTTTCTTCCGTAGAGAAGATTGGCGATACGAAAGACAGTTCCTACCTGGATACAAACGTAAAGACAGGAGTGACTTATTATTATAAAATCCGCAGTTATACCACCGTTTCCGGGAAAAACCGTTACAGCGGGTTTTCCGATACACTTTCCACCAATCCTTACGATTACAGGATTATGGGCTCGGCAGGGGCAACGGTTGCCCAGATGACGGCTATGTATAATGATTCCAAGAAAACGTACCCCTCCGCTGTATACAGTTCAAAGGGAGCGGCGGATATTAATGCATTCTGCCAGATTGTATATGAAGAATCCGTGGCGGAAGGGGTAAAACCGGAAGTACTGTTTGCCCAGGTGTGTTTAGAAACAGGGTATTTAAGTTTTGGTGGCCAGGTGAAAGCGGAACAATGTAATTTCGGCGGCTTGGGAGCTTTAGACACCGGGGAATCCGGGGCAGTCTTTCCTGATGTGCGCACGGGAATCCGCGCCCAGGTACAGCATTTAAAAGCCTATGCATCTGTTGATGCCCTGCGCCAGCCCTGTGTTGACCCAAGATTTTCAGGGGTACCCAGGGGAAGAGCGGAATATGTTCAGCAGTTGGGTTCAGGAAACTGGGCGACAGACCCGGCTTATGCGGCAAAATTAATGAACAATATTAATGCGATAAAAGGAAAATAAGCGATAGGAGTAGTATGAGAAAATTTATAACAAAGATTTTATTGTCCTTTTGTGTGCTGATATCTGTTGCGGTATGCAGCAGCCCTGTTTTTGCAGGCGAGGCAAAAGCAGGCACAACAGTGACAAAAGTAGAGGTGAAATCCCCTACAAAAGTGAAATTATATTGGAGCCAGGCGAAAGATGCCGCTGGCTATGAGGTTTACCGCAGTTACAACCAGGGAGGCGGCTATGAACTTCTAGCCAAGGTAAAGGGAAGTAAAAATACAGCTTACACAGACAGAGGCATCCTTGCAGGGAAGACTTATTATTATAAAATCCGTCCCAGGATGGAAGGAGACGGCGACACGGGCAGCGGGAAATTTTCTGCCCCGGTGAAGGTAAAAACGGTGGCGGCGGCTGAGATTACCGGTATTGTTTCCGTAAATTCAAATACCATGAGAATCTTTTGGAATAAGGTAAACGGCGCCGCATCCTATGACATTTACCGCAGTACCAGTAAGGACGGCGGATTTAAAAAGATTGGAAGCGTAAATAAATCCGTTACAAAATATACGGATACCACCATAAAAAGCGGGAAAAAGTATTTCTACAAAATTGTTACGGTGGGGAGTCTTAAGGGTGAGAGGATTACCAATGAGTTTTCTAGGCCTGTTTCCTACCGGGCATTATCCCAGGTGAAATTATTTTCCGTAAAATCTACGGCAGATAATTTTGTGAAAGTAAAATGGAAAAAAGTTGCCGGTGCCACAAGGTACAAAATTTACCGTGCCACATCTGCAAAGGGAAAGTACAAAAAGATTGCCACAGTGGAGTCTAACGGAGAGGACAGCCAGTTTTACATAGATATGAAGGCTGGCTCCGGGAAAACTTATTATTATAAAGTCCAGGCATTTTCCAGTGATGACGGAATTATTCAGGCAGGAAAAGGGGATATGTCCGGCTATAAGTCGACAGAGGGCGGCGGTTATGCCATAATGGGGAAAACCACGGTTACGGTAGACCAGATGGTGAAATTATTTAAAAGTTCAGGAAGGGCATATCCTTCCATCTATAAGGATAAAGGCGCAAAGGACATTAAAAAATTCTGTAAGATTGTTATGAGCGAGTCAAAAAAGGAAGGCGTAAGGGCAGAGGTGATTTTTGCCCAGGTTTGTCTTGAAACAGGATTTTTAAGTTTTGGCGGCCAGGTGAAAGCGGAGCAGTGTAATTTCAGCGGCATAGGCGCAACGGACGACGGGGCGGCAGGAGCCACATTCCCCAATGTAAAGATCGGTATCCGTGCCCAGGTACAGCATTTAAAAGGCTATGCTTCAAAGGATAGCCTGAATCAGAAATGTGTAGACCCAAGATTTAAGTATCTCACGTCCAGAAGGGGTACTACACCTTATGTACAGCAGTTGGGGAACGGCAACTGGGCAACAGACCCTATGTATGCTTCCAAACTTATGACCTTAATTAAAAAGATGAAAAGTTATTAGGAGAAAGCCATGAAGAGAAAAATATCTTATGTTGGCGTGTTCCTTTTGTGCATGTCCTGCCTCTTTTTGTCTGCCTGTAAGGGAAAGCAAGAGGATGTTACCGCCAATAATAAGGCTTTAGAAACGGAAGTTTTTCAGGAACCTGCGGCAGAAAAAGCCGCTTTGGAACCTGAAACGGAGATTGAACCGGAAACAGAATCCGAACCAAAGGTGCAGACAGAAATCGAAACGGAAACACAGACAGAAACAGAAAACGAAACGGAAACACAGACGGAAACAGAAATCGAAACGGAAACGCAGACAGAAACGGAAGAAGGGGCGGCTCCCCAGGGGGAAGGCCATATTGTGTGTATTGATGCAGGCCATCAGGCTAAGGGCAACAGTGAGCAGGAACCCGTAGGCCCCGGAGCATCCGAGACAAAGGCGAAAGTGGCCAGCGGCACAACCGGCACAACCACGGGCCTTCACGAGTACGAATTAAATCTTTCGGTGGCGTTAAAACTTCGGGATATTTTACAGGCCAGAGGCTACGAAGTGATTATGGTAAGGGAGAGCAATGAAGAGAGGGCTGATGTGGCAAATGGCAGCAATGCGGAGGTGTTTCTGCGGATTCATGCCAACGGCTCGGAAAACAGCAGTGTAAACGGCATTATGACCATCTGTCCCACAGCAAATAATCCTTATTGCAGCAATATTTACGGAGAGTCCAGAAAATTGTCAGATAAGGTGTTAGATGCCATGGTAAGCGCCACAGGGGCAAACAGGGAGTATGTGTGGGAGACAGACACCATGAGCGGCATCAACTGGTGCCAGGTGCCGGTAACCATTATCGAGATGGGATATATGACAAACCCCACGGAGGACTGCAATATGGCAGACCCCTCCTACCAGGATAAACTGGCCGCGGGAATTGCGGACGGGGTGGATGATTATTTTGCAGAATAAAAAACCCGCTGCATATGATTGCAACCCAAATATGGGAAACAGTCAAATGCAGCGGGTATCTTTTACCTGTTTGTGGCATCTATTTCATCACAGCTTCAACTTTTACGGTTTTTCCAACCATACTCTTATCGTAGGGAATCAGATTCCCTTCCAGAGTCTTTCCATCTACAACCAGTGAGGGAACGCCTTTCTGCACATGGTCAGGATTTTTCACCGTGATTTCGTAAATCACGCCCCTGAAATCCCTCTTAGCCGTAAATCCGTCCAGGAAAGCAGGAATACAGGGGTCAACCACAAGTCCGTCATAATCCGGCCGGATTCCCAAAATAAACTGGGATACATCAAGGAACGTCCATGCTGCCGTACCGGTGAGCCAACTGTTTTTCGCCTCGCCGTGGCGGGGTGCATCTTTTCCGGCAATCATCTGGGAGTAAACATAAGGCTCCGTGCGGTGAATCTCGCTGATATCCTCAATATAGGCGGGACATGTCCTTGTATACACCTGCCATGCCCTGTCTCCTCTGCCGATAACCGTCTCCGCAATGGAAATCCAGGGGTTGTTGTGGCAGAAAATACCGGCATTTTCTTTGTATCCCGGGGGATAGGAAGAAATTTCCCCAAGTTCCACATGGTATTTCCGGTAAGGGGGCTGCAGCAGTACAATGCCGTACTTGGTATCTAAGCGCTGTTCCACGGATTCCAGGGCCTTTTGGCACAATCCCTTTTCCAGCCCGATTTCTGCAATAACGCAAAAGCCCTGAGGCTCAATGAAAATCTGTCCTTCTTCACATTCTTTAGAACCCACTTTGTTGGAATAGGCATCATAGGCACGAAGGAACCATTCTCCGTCCCAGCCGTTTTTCTCCACTGCCCCGCACATATCTGCAATGGCTTTATCTGCGGCGGCAGCTTCTTCCGTAAGCCCCCTGTGACGGCAGATGGCGGCATAGTCCCTGCCGTATTTTACAAACATTCCGGCAATAAACACGGATTCAGCCACAGGCCCTTCCGAAGGTCCGAAGGTCTGGAAAGATTCTCCCGGTTCCCTGGAAAAGCAGTTTAAGTTCAGGCAGTCGTTCCAGTCCGCCCTGCCGATTAAAGGCAGGTTATGGGGGCCTAAATGTTCTATGGTATAGTGGAAGGAGCGTTTTAAATGTTCCATAAAGGGCACGGCAGTGCTCATATCATTATCAAATGGGGTCATCTCATCTAAAATACTGTAATCTCCTGTTTCCTTTATGTAAGCCGCGGTTCCTGCAATCAGCCATAAGGGGTCATCATTAAATCCGCTTCCGATATCGGAGTTGCCTTTTTTGGTGAGAGGCTGGTACTGATGGTATGCGCTTCCGTCGGCAAACTGGGTGGAGGCAATATCTAAAATCCTCTGCCTTGCCCGGTCGGGAATGAGATGGACAAATCCCAGCAGATCCTGGCAGGAATCCCTGAATCCCATGCCCCTGCCGATACCGGATTCATAGTAGGAAGCGGAACGGGACATATTGAAGGTCACCATACACTGATACTGATGCCAGATATTTACCATCCGGTCTAACTTTTCTTCACTGGAGGATACGGTAAAGTGGGACAGTAACCTGTTCCAGTAATCTTTTAAGTCTGCTAAAGCCGCATCTGCTTTTTCCGTGGTATCAAATTTTTCCAGCAGCGCCTTTGCAGGGGCAAGGTTAATCTCATCTAAGCCCACAAACTTTTCTTCCTCCCGGTTTTCCACATAGCCCAATACATACACAAAGGTTTTGGATTCTCCCGGGGCAAGAGTTACCTTAATCTGGTGGGAACCTATGGGAGCCCAGCCGCTAGCAACGGAATTTGCGGCGGCATCATCCACAACTGCTTTGGGAGCGGAATTTTCCCCGTAAGCCCCGAGGAAAGAATCCCTGTCCGTATCAAAACCGTTGATGGGAGCATTTACGGCGTAAACGGCATAATGGTTTCTCCTCTCCCTGTATTCCGTCTTATGGTAAATTTCGGAACCGTGGATTTCCACCTCTCCGGTGCTGAAATTCCTCTGGAAGTTTGTCATGTCGTCCATGGCGTTCCAGAGACAAAACTCCACATAGGAAAAGACGGAGAAAGACTTCTTATTTTTGCTGTTATTGGTTAAAGTAAGTTTATTTACTTCACAGGAAGAGCCAATAGGAACAAATGCGGTCATTTGGGCGGTAAGCTCATTTTTTGTCCCCGTAAAAACGGAATAGCCCAGGCCGTGGCGGCATTCGTATGCATCCAGCTCTGTTTTCGTGGGCATCCAGCCCGGGTTCCAGATGCATCCCGCTTCATTAATATAATAGTAATGCCCGTTGGAATCCAAAGGTACATTATTGTAACGGTATCTTGTAAGGCGCAAAAGTTTTGCATCTTTATAGAAGCTGTATCCCCCTCCCGTGTTGGAAATCAGGGAAAAGAAATCTTCACATCCCAGATAGTTAATCCAGGGCAGAGGCGTCTTTGGGGATGTAATCACGTATTCCTTGCAAGCGTCGTCAAAATATCCGAATTTCATATTCGTATCCTCCTTAAATATGGTTTGCTGTGTCCCTCCGGGGATTCCGCAGGGCATGGGCGGCGTGACGCCCTCCGGGGAGAACGAAAACGTTTAAGCCCTTATAGTTCCTGAATTTGAGTATAAATTATAAATGGAAAAATTGCAAGTAAAAAATGAGTGCAAGAATAAAATAGAAAAAACAAGAATGGCATTTGTATAAAATGCACAATAAAATAAGAAAAACAATATACAAATTCACGAAAAAGTAAAATGTGTTCCAAATGTGTTGCAATTTTCTGTCAAAAGATGTATAGTAACAATACGAAAACGATTAAGTAAGTAGTTTCCGAAGGTGAGGAGAAAGCATGGTATCTTTAAAGGACATTGCCGAAGCCTGCGGTGTATCTACAGCCACAGTCAGCAAGGCATTGAATGACCAGAAGGATATCGGCGAAGGAACAAAAATCAGAATCAGAAACACCGCGGCAAGAATGGGATATTTTCCCAACTCTGCAGCAAGGGTATTGAAGACAAAGCGGTCATATAACTTGGGAGTTTTATTTCAGGATGAAGCGTCCTTAGGGCTTACCCATGAATATTTCAGCGTGGTGTTAAACAGCTTTAAGATGCAGGCGGAAAGCCTGGGATATGACATCAGCTTTATCAATACGGAAAACCGCTCCATGTCCTATTATGAGCATTGCAGATACCGCAGTTTTGACGGGGTAGTGATTGTCTGTGTGGATGATTACAGAGACCCGGAGGTTCTGGAACTGTTAGAAAGCAGCATTCCTGTGGTGACCATCGATTACATCCATCACAACTGTACTTCCGTAAGTTCCAATAATGTAAAGGGAATGCAGGATTTGGTGAGTTACATATATAAAATGGGCCACAGAAGGATTGCCTATATCCACGGGGAAGATTTTTCCTATGTGACGAAAGACCGCCTGGCAAGTTTTTACCGGACGATGGAATCCTTTGGATTAGAAGTTCCCGACAGCTACGTTGGCAGTGCAAAGTATTTAAAGACAAAGGAAGCAGCTCTGATTACCAGAAAGCTTTTAGAATTAAAAAATCCTCCCACCTGTATTATTTATCCTGATGACACCTCTTTAATCGGAGGGAGGAATGTGATTTATGAAGCAGGGCTTTCCGTTCCCGGGGATGTGTCGGTGGCAGGGTATGACGGAAGTGTTATGTCGCAGTTACTTCACCCGAAACTTACCACGGTAAGCCAGAATGCAGATAAGATTGGCAGGGAAGCTGCCGCATGCCTGATTAGGGCAATTGAGAAACCGAAAACCACTCTTATTGAAAGAGTAGTTATAGAAGGAAGTTTGATACCGGGACAATCGGTGGGAGAACTTTCGGATGAAAAACATCCAAATTAATTAAAAAAACAGGAGGACAAAAAGTATGAAAAAGAAATTCATCAGCGCATTATTATGTGCGGCAATGACAGCATCCATGTTTGCAGGCTGCGGCGGAAGCGATGACAAAGCAGCAGACGCTCCGGCAGCAGACGGGGCAAAGGAAGAAGAACCGGCAAAAGAGGAAGAGCCGGCAGCAGATGCCGAGAGTTCTGAGACTGAGACGGAAGCGGCAGCAGATGCCGATGCAGCATCCGATTCCGCCAGCGAAGGCGGCAGCCTTGCTTATTCAGGAGAAATCAGCATTATGCATTACTCCACTTCCGAGGAGTCAGAAGGAAACGGCGGTTCCGACGGATTCCGTACCATGTTAAAAGAGTGGCAGGATGCCAATCCCAATATTACACTGGCAGAAAACGTACTTGCAAATGACGAGTACAAAACCCAGATTGCAACATTGGCAGCAGCAGGAGACCTTCCGGATGTATTCTTGCTTCAGGGTATGAATACAAAAGCATGGGCAGAGCAGGGACTTGTCATGGATTTGACAGATGTTGTGAACAATTCTCCCTATGCAGCCGATTACAAACAGGATTACTTTACACCGTTTAAGGACGGCGACGGAAAGATTTACGGACTCCCCGTATTAACAGGCGGTACATGTACCGTAGTTATCTATGACAAACAGATGTGGAAAGATGCAGGATACGATACATTCCCCACATCATGGGATGATGTTTTAGCAGCAAAAGAAAAATTCGCTGCCGACGGCATTGATACCATCGCTTTTGGTAACAGCGGAAAATGGCAGGCAAACTCCTGCTTTATGTCAACTATTGGTGATATGTTTACAGGAAAAGACTGGTTCCAGTCCATTATCGACAAGGGCGGCGCTAAGTTTACCGACCAGGAATTTGTAGACGCACTGAAATTCTCCCAGGAAGCATTTAGCTCCGGCGTATTTAATGAAGATTTCAATGCAATTTCCAATGAGGATGCCCGTGAGTACTATATCTCCGGTGATGCGGCTGCATTTATCGGCGGTAACTGGGATGTTTCCTATGTTATGGCTACTTTAAAAGAAGCCGACGAAGAGAAATACAACAATATCGGTTTTGCAACATTCCCGTCTATTGAAGGCGCAAAGGGAGATACAAACGTACAGAATATCGGTCTTGGATATGGTATGGCAATCAATTCCAAGGTAGCTGAGGATCCGGATAAACTGGAGGCAGCAATAGATTTAATCTACAAACTGACAGGACCTGATTTTGCAAATTATGTAGCAACAAATTATGCACTTGGCGGTTTGACTACCGTAGATGACGTAGACTTAAGCGGATTTGACCAGGTAACTCAGGATTTCTATAACTGGTCTTATGTGGATACAAACACCTGCGAGATTTATGATTCTTATGTCAGCAGTGCAGTCTGGGATGTATTTAACACAGGATTGCAGGATATGTTAAACGGCGATAAGGACCCGGAAACAGTGGCATCCGAAACTCAGGAAGCATACGAAAAGAACTATTAAAAGTTTTGAAAAATAAAATAGTGTAAACAAAAAGGTCTCGTCCCATTGGGTGGGGCGGGGCCTTTTCAACTGAAGTTATGAAAAGGAGGATGGGTATTATGCTTAGGTCGATTAAGCCAAAGGGACGCGTGATTGCATTGTTCCTCTGCATTCCCGTAGTCTGGTATGTTTTTTCTGTGTTTGTGCCTCTTATTACGGCATTGTTTTACAGCCTGTTTGAATGGAAAGGCGGTCCAAACAAAACTTTTATCGGGTTAGAAAACTATATTTCTTTAATAAAAGACGGAACATTCTGGGAAGCATTCAGCCATAATATTTATCTTGTGTTAGTCTGTATTGTGGGGCAGGTAGGTATTGCATTTGTTTTTGTGCTGATTGTAAATTCCAGGCTTACAAAATTAAAGGGAATCCACAGGACTTTCGGATTTTTCCCAAGCACAATTTCCGCAGTATGTATTGGTTTTATCTGGATGATGATTTACGACTATAAAAGAGGTATCTTAAACTGGATTCTGGAAGTGACAGGCCACGCAGATAAGGTAAAAGTGTGGTTAAACGAGCCTTCTATGGTTATGGCTCTTGTGGCAATTCCCTTAGTCTGGCAGTTTATAGGTTACTACATGGTAATTCTTTTGTCTGCCATTGCCTCTGTGGATACGGAGATTTTCGAGGTGGCAGAGTTAGACGGGGCAAATGCATTCCAGAGGGCAATCTACATTGTTCTGCCTCTTATTAAAAATACACTTTTGGTATGTATCACTCTCTGCGTAGCAGGTAATATGAAAGCCTTCGACCATATTTATACCATGACGGAAGGCGGCCCCGGCACATCTTCCATGGTTATGGCAATGTACGGATATAAAGTTTCTTTTGCACAGATGAATATGGGCTACGGCAGTGCGATTTCCGTAGGAATCTTTATTGTGAGCCTTATAGTAATTGGCGGCAGCCAGAAGCTTGTGAACTGGCTGATGCGTGATAAGGGGGTTGAATAATATGGCACAGATGGAAAAAATTAAGGGGAGCAGAACCCCGGCGCAAAAAGCAAAAACAGGAGCCCTTTCCTTTTTCTTAAATCTGCTGATGCTGGTATTTTCCCTGTCCTGTATCTTTCCCTTAGTGTGGATGTTCTATTCATCCTTAAAGACAAAAAGGGTGTTTAATGCGGATATTATGGGACTGCCCAAGGAACCTACCCTCAGTAATTATCAGAAAATACTTACAAATGCTGATTACCATATCGGCCAGTCTATGTGGGCCAGTGTCCGCACTACGGTAATTTCTATTTTATTTATTGCATTGTTTGGATTTATTGTGGGATATATTCTTTCCAGAATTAAATTTAAAGGGAACAGGCTTCTCTATGTTATGTTTTTGATGGGTATGCTGATTCCCGTACATTCCCTGTTAGTGCCTATTTATATTGTGTTTAATAAAACCGGCCTTGGGAACCAGTGGTTTACCCTGATTATCCCCTATGTGGCATTTGGCCTGCCTATGGCGGTGTTTTTGGTGGAGGGCTATATTAAGGGGATTCCTGTGGAGCTGGAGGAAGCGGCGGCTATTGACGGAAGTTCCTTTACCAGAACGCTGTTTTCCATTATCCTTCCGGTGGCAAAACCAATCCTTGTTACCATTGCTATTATCCAGGTATTCTCCTGCTGGAATGAGTTCTCATTTGCATTGGTTTTGATTAAGGACGTAAGGCTTCAGACGGTTCCTCTTGCCATGACCATGTTTAAGGGCCAGTTTGCCTCGGATTATCCTAAGATTATGTCTGCTATGCTTACCACCATGGCGCCTGTTGTGATTTTGTACTTTGTATTTAGTAAGCAGATTATAAAAGGAATGGTTGCAGGAGCAGTGAAGGGTTAACATTTCTAATTAATATAGAACACAGGCAAAAATAATAAAAAGCGGGAAATATGCACTTTTAAGGTGTGGATTTTCCGCTTTTTCTGGCTTATTAAGATGTAACGCGGTAGCGGGAAATATCTTTCCAGTTTGGAGGGAAACCCATACGTTCCAGTAATTCGGCATGTTCTATATGTGTGATTCTTTTTGAAGCCCTGTCTATAAGCCGGGAGAGCTTTGCCTTAAAAGAGCGGAAATCCCTGGATGGAATTAAATATCGAAAAGCAATGACAACGGCAAAAAGGTCTTTTTTGCCATATTGATATTGGACTCCGTTTTTGGGAATAGATAATTTCTGGTGCAAGGGCAGGTCAGAGATATTGTCCATTGTGTGGTATGTAAAGAGCCGTTCTCCGTGGGCGCATACATTTCGGAATTTGGTTAATACAGATAGAAACTGCTCCATTTGCTTTCTGTTAATGCTCCCAAAATTTTTACATACCTTTGATTGGAGGGACTGGGGAAAGACCTGATACATTTTTGACAGATTTCCGAAAGTCAGCACATTGACCAATACCCAGAGAGGAATATTGCCATAAGTATTGCGATAATAATTGATATATTCATAGTCTGTTGTAGAGACAGCCCGCTGCAGGACAGCATTTAAACGGACAATCGTATTATGGGTGCGTCGGTTAAGGTTATAATTATGGATATTCAGGTATGCGCTCTGTGATTCCCCGTACATTTCAGAAAAATAATAGGACATCAGTGAGCGCAGATGCCTTTCTATCTGCAAAAGGTATTTGAAAAAAAGCTCTCTCAGTTCAGAGTCAAATTCGTATAAGGCTGCGATTTCTTCAAAAGTAGTACCCTCTTTGTATTTTTTTGTGAGTGGAATCCTGAAAAGATGTTTATAGCCGCCTATAAGTGGGAAGTATCCTATCTGCTTTAAGGTCTCTTCTGCATATTGTGTATCATAGACCAAAAGGTGTTTTTCGTTTTGAAGCCATTCCACCTGTTCAGAAAAAGTCGTAAATGTTTTGGAATGTACCATGGTTTTCTCCTTAATGCAAAAAGGGGAGAGACCCGCAGGTTCCCCCCCGGTTACGGGCTTCGCAAGTTTCCGCAACACGATCACTGAGCTTACTATAACAAAACTGACTGAAAAAGTCAATGACTGCGTTCGGCTCATTTATATTATATGATGTTGAAACAGTTACAATTCACGGGGAATGGTTGGACAAATCCCTCCATATCATATATGATAGAAAAAGAAGCAGGCAAAGGAGGGATGGTATGTCAGGAAAAAAGAAGCAGGAATTAGAGTTTCGTTATTATGAAATTCCCCACGGAGAATTAGTGCTGGCGCTTTTAGGGAAAAGCTGGATACGGGAATATGGCAATGACGTGACAAAACTTCATTTTCATAATCTTCTGGAAATCGGATACTGCATTGACGGGGAGGGAGAAATGATACTGGATGAAGAGACATTTCCTTACGGCCCGGGAATGCTTACGGTGATTCCGGTAAACTGCCCCCATACCACCAACAGCCGCATAAACACAAAAAGCTACTGGGAGTATATTTATTTTGACCCGGAGCATCTGTTAAATGAATTGTATTCCGACAACCAGCGGTTTGCCAAAAAAATCATAGAGGCGGTAAATAAGAGGGCTTATATCTATCAGCCAGGGGAAAACGGAGAACTGGTAACCCTTGTCCGGCTGATAATGGAGGAGTGCCGGGTAAAGAAAAGTTTTTCTTCCGAAATCATCCGGGGGATGCTGTTGTCGGTAATCATAGCCATTGCCAGAAAAGAATCCCCGGAGGAGAGCCAGGAATCGGGAAAAGTACAGGGGGGGGGTATAAGGCAGATTTCTAATGCGTTGGATTACATTGACAAACATTACATGGAGCAGGTGCATTTAGATGAGATGGCGGCGGCATGCAGTTTCAGCGAAACCCATTTCCGCAGGCTTTTTGTGGAATACATGAATATGACGCCTATGGAGTATCTGAATTTAGTGCGGATACGCCAGGCATGCGAACTGATGAAAAAAACAAATTGTACCATGGAAGAAGTGGCGGCGCGTACAGGGTATACCGCCGTTTCCACCTTCAACCGGAATTTTCGGAAAATCGTGGGTACATCTCCTTACCAATATAAGAAAAACAGCGGCGCGTACCAGGGCAAACTTCTAAATGCCAGGGTATCGGCAAAAAAAGGATGGTAAGGCATCCCTGGGGATGAAAAATTTGTAAGATTAAACAATAAAATAATTGAATTATTTGGAAAAAGAGCATATTTGTCCACTAAAATGGACAAATATGCTCTTTTTATGGTTGTTAGTAAAAACAATTGTCTCCTGATGATAGGTATAATGCACATATAAACAAAAAGGAAAAAGAAAAAATGTGTGCAAATCACACAAAACATTTGGCCAAATGTATACCTTGATGTTTTAACTAAATTTTTTTTGGAGGAAAAAGAATGAAGAAGAAATTATTATCCCTCTTAATGGCAGGAGCAATGACAGCAACTATGTTTGCAGGATGCGGCGGTTCTGACGGCTCAGACGCCTCAGCAGATAAAGCAGACGATGCGGCAGCAGACAAGGCAGATGATGCAGCGGCAGACGATGCAGCAGCAGATGATTCAGCAGATAAAGCAGATGCGGCAGCAGATGATTCCGCATCAGCCGGCGGACAGAAATTGACAGTATGGTGCTGGGACCCGGCATTTAACATCTTTTCCATGAATGAGGCAGCAAAAATTTATCAGAAAGACCATCCCGACGTAGAGGTAGAAGTAATTGAGACTCCCTGGGAGGATGTTCAGACGAAACTGACAACAGCAGCTACATCAGGGGCATTGGATACATTGCCGGATATTTTACTGATGCAGGATAACGCATTCCAGAAGAATGTTATTACATTCCCGGATGCATTTACAGATTTAACAAGCAGCGGAATTGATTTCTCCCAGTTTGCACAGGGCAAGACGGCATATTCAGTTATTGACGGCAAGAACTATGGTGTACCGTTTGATAACGGCGCAGTTGTTGCATGCTACCGTACAGATATCTTAGAGCAGGCAGGTTTGACCATTGATGACTTTACAGACATTACATGGGATCAGTATATTGAAAACGGCAAGAAAGTATTAGACGCTACCGGCAAACCGTTAATCTCTATGCAGGCAGGTGAGTGTGACTTAATCATGATGATGATGCAGTCCGCAGGTTCTTCCCTTTTCAACGAAGACGGCACCGCAAATATCACGGACAACGAGACATTGAAAGTGGTTATGGAGACCTACAAAGAGTTAAAAGAGAGCGGCGTTTTAATCGAAGTAAACTCCTGGGATGAGTATGTATCATCTCTTACAACAGAGACTGTTGCAGGCACTATAAACGGATGCTGGATTATGGCTTCCATTAAGACATCAGAAGACCAGTCCGGCAAATGGGGACTTACCAATATGCCTAGTCTGGTAGGTGTTGACGGCGCTACCAACTTCTCTAACAATGGTGGTTCTTCCTGGGCTGTTACATCTAACTGCCAGAATACAGACCTTGCATATGACTTCTTAAAGAGCACATTTGCAGGCAGCACAGAATTATATGACAATATCATTAGCTGTGGAGCATTGGCTACATACGCTCCGGCAGGAGATTCAGAAGCATATGCAGCACCGGATGAGTTCTTCGGCGGAGATGCTGTTTCCAAGAAGATTGTAGAATTTTCTACAAAAGTGCCTTCTAATATCACAGGTGTATACTATTACGAGGCACGTGACGCCGTAGCTACGGCTATCACAAACGTTATTAACGGCGGAGACATTGATGCTGAGTTAAAGACAGCAGCAGATACCGTTAACAGCCAGATGCAGTAATTATTTCCCATATGGAATAACAAAAGGGAGCGGTTCTAACCGGCCGTTCCCTTTTTTTAACCTAAAATGGAGAAGGAGGGAGTAACATTGAGCAAGTCATCCAGTAAATTGTCTTTAGACAAGAAACATAATATTACCGGTTGGATATTTCTGACACCGGCGGCGCTGCTGATTTTCTGCATGAGTTTTATTCCTATGATACAGGCGTTTTTGCTTTCATTTAAAATGGGAAAAGGTAATGCATTAAAACCGGCGGAGCCTATATTTGCCAATTATTCAAGAATGTTTGCGGACACGGTTTTTACCCAGTCTATTAAGAATACATTTTTCTACCTGATTATTCAGGTACCGATTATGCTGATTTTAGCTTTAATCTTAGCTTCTATTTTAAATAACAGACAGTTAAGGTTTAAGGGATTGTTCCGTACCATGATTTTCCTGCCATGTGCCACATCACTTGTTGCATATGCCATTATTTTCCGTACATTGTTTGCCAATGACGGTATTGTAAATCTGGTACTTGTAAATCTGGGGATACTAAATTCGCCCTATTCATTCCTGACCCATGCCACCAGTGCAAAAGTCATTATTATCATTGGTCTTTTGTGGCGGTGGACAGGATACAATATGGTGTTTTATTTATCTGGCCTGCAGAATATTGAATATTCTATTTACGAGGCTGCAAAGATTGACGGAGCTTCCCCTGTACAGACATTTTTCAGGATTACGGTTCCACTGTTAAAACCCACCATTCTCTTGACGGCTATCATGTCAACCAATGGTACATTGCAGTTGTTCGACGAGTCCGTAAACTTAACGGATGGCGGTCCTGCCAATGCTTCCATTACCATGTCACATTACATTTACAATATGTCCTTTAAGTATGTGCCTACATTTGGATATGCGGCGGCAATGTCATTTTTGATTTTGATTCTTGTTGCAATTCTGGCATTTATTCAGATGAAAGTAGGTGATAAGCGTGACTAAAGGTAAAAAGATTTTAATGTATGGTTTTTTAATAATTATGTCCATTATATCCGTATTTCCTCTGTTGTGGATGGTTATTGCGGCTACCAACAAGAGTGTGGATGTTACCAGGGGACGTTTGCTTCCCGGAGGATATCTCATTGAGAATTTTAAGAATCTTATAGCTGCCCAGGATGTGGGGGGAGCCATGATTAATTCCTTTAAGTATTCTGTTATACTGACGGTTATTTCTCTGGTTATCTGTTCCCTGGCAGGATACGGATTTGAAATTTACCATGACAAGGCAAAAGATGCGGTGATGAGCGTAATATTGCTTGCAATGATGGTTCCTTTTGTGGCTACCATGATTCCTTTATTCCGTATGTTTTCATCGGCCCACTTGTTAAATTCCACCCTTGGATTTATCCTGCCCACCTTATCAACGCCTTTCCTTATCATGATGTTCAGGCAGAGTGCAAGGTCATTCCCCCATGATATTATTGAGGCGGCAAGGATTGACGGATTATCGGAAATCCGCATTTTCTTCCAGATGTTTATTCCTACTATGCGTTCCACCTACGCAGCGGCAATGACAATCACGTTTATGAATGCCTGGAATAACTACTTATGGCCCAAGGTTATTATGACAGATGCAAAAAGCCAGACTATGCCCATGGTAGTGGCAAACTTAACCCAGGGTTATGTAACAGATTACGGTATGCTCATGCTTGCGGTATTAATCTGTACCCTGCCTACGGCAATTGTATTCTTCTGTCTGCAGAAATCATTTGCAGAAGGTATTACAGGTGCGGTAAAATAAAATGATACCAGGTTTTGAACCCAATATCATAAAATAAAAATAAGAAATACGAGGATAGGATTATGGCAAAGTTCGATTATTCTAAAGTAAAAGACCCATTATATTTTAAAGATAATGTGCTGCCTGCACATTCTGCCCACGTAGCTTATGGAAGTAAAGGAGAGTTGTTCCATGGGAACAGCTCTCTTGTAGCATATTTAGACGGCGTATGGAAATTTGCCTATGCCCCTAATTACAATGCTGCAATTCCAGGCTTTGAGGCAGAGGATTATGATTGCAGCACATGGAATGATATTCGTGTGCCTGCGCATATTCAGATGGAGGGGTATGATATTCCCCAGTATGCCAATGTGCAGTTTCCCTGGGACGGAAGGGAAGATTTAAAGCCGGGGGAGATTCCCTGCAGGTTTAACCCAGTGGCAAGTTATGTGAAATATTTTGAAGTACCCCAGGAGATGAAAGGAAAGGAAATACGCATTTCTTTCCAGGGGGTGGAAAGCGGTATGGCGCTATGGCTGAACGGAAAATTTGTGGGATACAGCGAGGACAGTTTTACTCCCTCGGATTTTGAGTTGACCCCCTATATAAAAGAGGGAACAAACAAGCTGGCTGTCCAGGTGTTTAAGTGGACATCCTCAAGCTGGTGCGAAGACCAGGATTTCTTCCGTTTTTCAGGAATTTACCGCAGCGTATTTTTATATGCGGTGCCAAAAGCCCATATGGAAGACATAAAGATTCAGACTTTATTTGAGGAATCCTTTGATAAAGCTGTCTTTAAGGCAGAGTTTAAGTTAAAGGGCGGGGGCATGTTAAAGGCCGTATTAAAAGATAAAGACAGGGTTATTTTTGAAAAAACACTGCCCATAGAAAAGGAGATAACCATAGAGGAGACGGTGGAGAACCCCAGGTTATGGAGTGCAGAAGAGCCTTATCTTTATGATTTGGAGTTAGAACTTTTAGATGCAGAGGGGGATGTGGCAGAATATATTCCTCAGAAAGTGGGCTTCCGCAAGTTTGAAATGAAAAATAACCGTATGTTAATTAACGGGAAGCGGATTGTCTTTAAGGGGGTAAACCGTCATGAATTCAGTTCCGTTTCCGGCCGTCATGTATCTTATCAGGAATTGGAAAAAGATATTATTACAATGAAAAGGAACAATATCAACGCCATCCGTACCTGCCATTACCCGGATGACGGGGCGATTTATGATTTGTGTGATAAGTACGGATTATATATGATTGCGGAAACCAATATGGAGACTCATGGAACATGGGATGCCTATGTGAGAGGAATAGAGGGGAAAGATTTTGTCCTTCCCGGGGATAAGGAAGAATGGGAACCTATGATGCTTGACAGGGTAAATTCCTGTTATCAGAGGGATAAAAACCATCCTGCCATCGTTATCTGGTCCTGCGGCAATGAGTCTTACGGAGGAAGAACCATTTACCGCATGTCAGAATTGTTCCGTCAGTTAGACCCCCAGCGGCTGGTACATTATGAAGGGTTGTTCCATGACAGAAGCTACAATGACAGTTCCGATATGGAAAGCCAGATGTATCCTTCCGTGGAGCGTATTAAACAGTATTTAAAAGACCAGGATAAACCGTTTGTGTGCTGTGAGTACTCCCATGCCATGGGAAATTCCTGCGGAGCGCTGCACAAATATACCCAGCTTGCAGATGAAGAAAACTCTCCTTACCAGGGAGGATTTATCTGGGATTATATTGACCAGTCCATTTATAAAAAAGACCGTTACGGCAAATGGTTTTTAGCTTACGGCGGCGATTTCGGGGAACGTCCCACAGACTATAATTTCAGCGGGAACGGCATAGTCTATGGGGGAGAGCGGAATCCCTCACCTAAAATGCAGGAAGTAAAGTTTGATTACCAGAATATAGAAGTGACAGTCAGGGAAAAAGATTTTGAGGTGTGGAATAAAAATCTTTTTGTAAATACGGATGTATATGATTGCGTGGGAGAATTGATGCGGGACGGCGTTGTAATCCACACAAAATCCTTGCAGGTTTCCGTGGAGCCACAGAGCAGGGGCGTCTTTTCAAATCCCTTTGAAATTCCCGAATATCCGGGAGAGTACGCAGTGACGATTTCCTTCCGGTTAAAAGAGGATACCCTTTGGGCAAAGGCAGAATACGAAGTGGCATTCGGACAGAGTGTGGTGAAAAACATTAAAAAGCCATCTCGGCAGGAAAAACCGTTTACCGTTATCCGCGGCAAAAATAATATCGGCGTCCGGGGAGAGAACTTTGATGTGCTCTTTTCCACTCTTCACGGGGGATTGGCTTCCTACCGCTATGCAGGGGTGGAGTATATAAAGCAGATGCCGAAGCCTAATTTCTGGCGCGCTCCCGTGGACAATGACATGGGGAACAACATGCCGGGAAGGTATGCCCAGTGGAAAATTGCCAGCATGTACCTTACGCCGAAAGGAGTGGGGAAAGAGCGAAAAGGCTTAGAGGGGGATATTTTGTATGAGAATCCCATCCTTCGGGAAGAAAAGGACTTTGCGGCAATTACTTACACCTACCGTCTGCAGACAGTTCCGGAGGCCATATGCCAGGTGGAATATCGTGTGTTTGGCGACGGGAGGATCCAGACCACCCTTTCCTATGACCCGGTGAAAGAGCTGGGAGATATGCCGGAATTTGGCATGATGTTTAAATTTGATGCCGATTACGACAATGTGGAATGGTACGGCAACGGGCCGGCAGAGACGTATGAAGACAGAAAACGGGGGGCAAAACTTGGCATTTACAAAAACCGTGTTGCGGACAATATGGCGGAATACTTGGTTCCTCAGGAGTGCGGCAATAAAACGGGAGTTCGGTACGGGAAAATTACGGATAAAAAAGGCAGGGGAATTTTATTTACCGGGGATAATATGAATTTCTCGGCGCTGCCCTATACGCCCCATGAACTGGAAAATGCTATGCATTCTTATGAACTGCCCCAGGTGCATTATACGGTTGTGCGTGTGGCAAAACAGCAGATGGGTATTGCCGGAGACGATAGCTGGGGGGCATTGACCCATCCGGAATATCTGATTGACGTGTCCAGGAAACTGGAATTTACCTTTACTTTTAAAGGAATTTAGAAACTATGAAAAAAAACAGTTTCCATTTTCATGAAAATAGGTTATAATATAACAAGCAGCAGGAAAAGCATAGTGTAAAGGAGAAATTGCCATGACTGAAAGCGGATTGCTGATATTTTTAGCGATTATTATTTTATTTGTTGTAATTGTAGCTGTTGTCACCGTTGTATCTGCCGTTACAAGCGCGGTTGCAGCCGTTGCCCAGAAACAGGATGAGGACGAGGGAATATAATGATACCAGGGTCATAAAGCCTGACTACACGGAATGCCCGCATTCCGGTGGAGGTCAGGCTTTATGACCCGCCCCAGTATGAGCATGAAGTGGTGTGTAAGCGCCACGAGAATGGGAATATGGGGTAGATTGTGGAAGCGTGAAGCGCGGAACAATCTGGTATCAGGTTTTGACCCTAACATCATATAAATGCCATTGCACTGCTTTAATGGCACAGGAGAAAGGCAGTAAAAGAGGAGCAGGCAGACATGCCCTTTAAAGAGACATGCCCTTGGAGCAGTTTGTGCTCTGAGGGTATTTTTCTGTATAGTTACAATTCACGGTCTAACCGCAAGCGGTTAGGCCATGAATGGAAACTTTGCATATACAATTTTTAGAAAGAGGAGATTATGATGAGCAAAGAACTTGCAAAAACATACGACCCAAAGGGAATTGAGGAGCGTCTCTACAAAAAATGGGAGGAGAACGGATATTTCCACGCCGTGGCAGATAAAAGCAAAAAGCCGTTTACCATTGTGATGCCCCCTCCAAATATTACAGGGCAGCTTCACATGGGCCATGCCTTAGACAACACCATGCAGGATATTTTAATCCGCTATAAAAGAATGCAGGGATACAATGCATTGTGGCAGCCGGGAACGGACCATGCCGCCATTGCTACGGAGGTAAAAGTAATTGATACCCTAAAGCAGCAGGGGATTAATAAGGAAGATTTAGGCAGGGAAGGCTTCTTGGAAAAATGCTGGGACTGGAAAAAAGAGTACGGCGGGCGCATCATAAACCAGCTTAAGAAAATGGGTTCCTCCGCAGACTGGGAGAGGGAACGTTTTACCATGGACGAGGGATGCTCGGATGCAGTGCTGGAGGTGTTTGTAAAACTTTATGAAAAGGGCTTGATTTATAAAGGTTCCCGTATTGTAAACTGGTGCCCTGTGTGCCAGACTTCCATCTCTGACGCAGAAGTGGAACATGAGGAGCAGGACGGGTTTTTCTGGCATATCAACTACCCGGTAAAAGGGGAAGAGGGGCGTTTCGTGGAGATTGCCACCACCAGGCCGGAAACCATGTTTGGCGATACTGCCGTGGCAGTAAATCCTGAGGATGAACGCTATCAGGATATTGTAGGCAAAAAATTAATTCTTCCTTTTATAAACAGAGAAATCCCTGTTATTGCAGATTCTTATGTGGACAAAGAATTTGGAACAGGATGTGTAAAGATTACCCCTGCCCATGACCCTAACGATTTTGAAGTGGGAAAACGCCACAATTTAGAGGAAGTGGTAGTTATCGGTGACGACGGGGTTATGAATGAAAATGCCGGAAAATTTAAGGGCATGGACAGATATGACTGCCGGAAGGCGCTGGTGAAGGAACTGGAGGAAATGGGGCTTTTGGTGAAAGTAGTGCCCCACTCCCACAATGTGGGAACCCATGACCGCTGCGGCACCACGGTAGAACCTATGGTAAAACAGCAGTGGTTTGTTAAAATGGACGAGATGATAAAACCTGCCGTAGAAGGGGTAAAAACCGGGGAAATCAAACTTTTGCCCAAGCGCATGGAAAAAACCTATTTTAACTGGACAGACAATATCAGGGACTGGTGTATTTCCAGGCAGCTTTGGTGGGGGCACAGAATCCCGGCATATTACTGCGGGGACTGCGGAGAGATGACGGTAAGTAAGAAAATGCCGGAAAAATGTCCAAAATGCGGCGGCGTACACTTAAAGCAGGACGAGGATACCTTAGATACATGGTTTTCCTCTGCATTGTGGCCGTTTTCCACCTTTGGCTGGCCCAAAAAGACGGAAGATTTGGATTATTTTTATCCAAATGACGTGTTGGTTACCGGGTATGACATTATTTTCTTCTGGGTAATCCGCATGATTTTTTCCGGTTATGAGCAGATGGGAAAGGCTCCTTTCCACACCGTGTTATTTCATGGCCTGGTAAGGGATTCCCAGGGACGCAAAATGAGCAAATCCTTAGGAAACGGCATAGACCCCCTGGAGGTCATTGACAAGTATGGGGCAGATGCCCTGCGTCTTACCCTGGTAACCGGCAATGCACCGGGAAATGACATGCGTTTTTACTGGGAGAGAGTGGAGTCTTCCCGGAATTTTGCCAACAAAGTGTGGAACGCTTCCCGTTTTATTATGATGAATATCGGGGACGCCGCCTTAGAACAGCCGGAGGAAAAGGATTTTCTGGCGGAAGATAAATGGATTTTATCCAAAGTGAATACTCTGGCAAAAGAAATGACGGAAAATATGGATAAATATGAGCTGGGAATCGCTGTCCAGAAAGTATACGATTTTATCTGGGATGAGTTCTGCGACTGGTACATTGAGATGACGAAACGCCGTACCTACAACAGAAAACAGGATGAAAAATCAGCGGATACCGCCCTTTGGACATTAAAGGAAGTGCTGACAAGAGCCCTTAAGATGCTCCACCCCTTTATGCCGTTTATTACGGAAGAAATTTTCTGTACCCTGCACCCCAAGGAAGATACCATTATGCTTTCTTCCTGGCCTGTATTTTTACAGGAGTATGAGTACAAAAAAGAGGAGGAGGAAGTGGAACGCTGCAAAGAACTGGTAAAGGCAGTGCGCAACCGCCGGGCAGAGATGGATGTTCCCCCTTCCAGAAAAGCCGCCGTATATGTGGTATCGGAAAAACAGGAAGTGTGCGAAATTTTTGAGAGCCAGAAAGAGATGTATAAAGGACTTATGGGAGCCGGCACGGTGACGGTACAGTCAGATAAGTCCGGCATCGGAGAGGATGCGGTATCCATTGTTATCCCGGATGCGGTAGTCTATATTCCCCTGGAAGATTTGGTGGATATGGAAAAGGAAAAAGAACGGCTGGAAAAGGAAAAGGCGCGTCTTACAAAAGAACTTGCCCGCTCTAAGGGAATGCTGGGGAACGAGAAGTTTTTAAGCAAGGCTCCTAAGGAAAAAGTGGAGGAGGAAAAAGAGAAACTGGCAAAATATGAGCAGATGATGGAGCAGGTACAGGAACGGCTGTCCTCCATGAAATAGTTGGCAAACGAAGCAGTATTTTTCGGGATTGTGGGATAAAAAAGTGAACAAGGGCATAAAAATGTGTTTTTTGCGATAAAATCATAAAAAATTAATATTTTTTTGCTTGCATATTAGCACCACTATATTATAATGTTATAGGAAATGACAATGATAATATAGTGGTGTATTTGTAATAGAGAAAAAGGAATGATTGTAACCGGGAGGGAAAGTATGATTAATTTTGAAGAGGAATTAAAGAAATTTCAGCCAAGCCTTGAGGTGGAGGAGGCGGAAGAGTCCATTTATAGCCGGGACCTTACGGATATGACAGATATTCTGTTAGAGATGATGAAAGAAAAAAACAGTGGTAAATAGTGGGAAAACAGAAAGGCAAAGGGAATATAAATGGAATGTTTTAGCTGCGGGGCAGTTCTGACAGAAAAGGATTATTGTGAAAAGTGCGGTGTTGACGTAAAAATATATAAAAAGATTATCAGGTTATCCAACACATATTATAATGAAGGTTTGGAGCGGGCAAATGTAAGGGATTTGTCCGGCGCGGTTTCAAGTTTGAAAAAGTGTTTGGAACTGAATAAGTTAAATATAGATGCAAGAAATCTGCTGGGCCTTATCTATTATGAGATGGGGGAGACGGTGGCTGCATTGAGCGAGTGGGTTATCAGCAAAAATTATCTGCCCAGGAACAATGAGGCAGGTTACTACTTAAGTGAGATTCAGAGCAACCCTACCAGGCTTGATACCATCAACCAGACCATTAAGAAATATAACCAGGCACTGCAGTATTGCAGGCAGGACAGCCGGGATCTGGCTACAATCCAGCTTAAGAAAGTGCTGTCTTTAAATCCGAAAATGGTAAAAGGGCACCAGCTTTTGGCGCTTTTGTATATGCAGGAGGGAAAATTTGACCAGGCAAGAAAATGCCTTATACATGCCGGGAAAATTGATGCCAACAATACCACTACCCTGCGGTATATGCGGGAAGTGGACAAACATTTTATAGATGATAATCCTAAGAAGAAAAAAAATAATGATTTAATTTCTTATCAGAGCGGTAATGAAACCATTATCATGCCCGCAAATTTTAAGGATAACTCGGCGGGGCAGACGATTATCAATATTATTATCGGCATTGCCTTAGGTGTGGCTGTTATGGTATTTTTAATGCTTCCCAACATTAGACAGCAGGCAAAGAGCGAGACTAATGAGGCACTGAAAGCCGCCAATGACACCATTTCCACAAAGGAGCAGTCCATTGCCTCCCTGGAAAACAAAGTGGAGGATTTGACTAAGGAATTGGAGACTGCCCAGGACGCTTCCCAGGAGGCGGAAGGGAAACTGGATTCCTATGAGAATCTTCTTAGCGCCTATTCTGCTTACAGCAATCAGAATTTTGAC
>CANRJF010000028.1 GCA_947630855.1 uncultured Lachnospiraceae bacterium | reverse complement strand
CTCTTCCGTCGTGTAATTGCCGTAAAAAGCCGATAACTGCTCTCTCATCTGCCCGGTGATTTCATATCTGCCGTTTTTGGCAAGCTGTCTCATAAATTCCCCGTTTTTCTGTGCATCATCCCCGGCAATCCGGTAAATTAAACGTTCTAAGTTACTGGAAATCAAAATATCCATAGAAGGGGAGGAAGTGAGGACAAATTTCCTGTTCTTATCATATATTCCGGTGGAAAAGAAATCATACAATACTTTATTCTCATTGGAAGCGCAGATTAATTTTGCAATGGGAAGACCCATATTTTTTGCATAAAATGCGGCTAAAATATTTCCAAAGTTGCCGGTAGGAACCACTACATTAATCTTCTCTCCCTTTTTGATTTCTTCATTTGCATACAATTTGGCATATGCGTAAACATAATATACAATCTGGGGCACGAGACGGCCAATATTAATGGAATTGGCAGAGGAAAACTGGAATCCTGCCTTATCCATGACCTTTGCCAGTTCCGTGTCTGAAAACATATTTTTTACACCGGTCTGGGCCTGGTCAAAATTACCGTTGATACCCACCACAAATGTATTTCCTCCCTTCTGGGTAACCATCTGCTTTTCCTGAATGGGGCTTACACCGTTTTTTGGATAAAATACAATTATTTTTGTACCTTTTACATCAGCAAATCCGGCTAAAGCTGCTTTTCCCGTGTCACCGGAGGTAGCCGTCAAAATCACAATATCATTTTTTACATGATTTTTCCTTGCGGCGGTTGTGAGCAAATGAGGCAGTATGGACAAAGCCATATCTTTAAATGCAATGGTGGAGCCGTGGAATAATTCCAGATAATAAGCTCCCCCCGCCTTCACAAGAGGGGCAATCTCTTCCGTGTCAAATTTGGCATCATAAGCCAGATTAATACAGTTTTTTAACTCCTCTTCCGTAAAATCCGTAAGGAATTTACTCATAACCGCATAGGCTGTTTCCTGGTAAGTCATTTTTGCCAATTCATCTATATCCACATCCAGCCGAGGGATGGATGTGGGCACAAACAACCCTCCTTCTCCCGCTAAGCCTTTTAAAATTGCCTGGGATGCCGTTACTTTTTCATCTGCATTTCTTGTGCTTGCATAAATTAATTCCATGTCTTTCCATCCTTTTCTATTATGGTGAAATATGTAATCCTATGTTATAATTGTATTGAACAGATACGATTATTATATAAGAAATGAATCTGTAATGTCAATGCATTTAGGAGGTTTTTTATGTTACCCGGCGTTTATCAGGCACAAAAAAAAGACGGACAAATTTATTACCGCTCTAATATTACATATTTAAATAAACATATCAGCCTTGGCAGTTTTGACACAGAGGATCTGGCGCACCGTGCATATCTGGAAGCAAACCAAATCTTAACAGGAGAAAATTTCCCTTTAGAGCACTTTTTATATGATATTTCTGTTTTGCGTTTTGAAAAAATTGTTTCCCTTGTAAACTTTCGGGATAATCATATTTACATAAAGACGCCTATTTATCTCCATGCCAATTATTTTTCTTATTATCTCTCCCCAAAGGAAGAATACAAATTCGATATTGATGACCTGTTTTTCTATTCCAGCCACAAAATCATGAAACGGGGAGGCCATCTTTTTTTTAATGAATACGGAATGCAGACAAACCTCTTATCCCGATACGGCATCCGCAATTTTGCCGTGTCCGGCAGAGATTATGATTTTGCCAACGGGGACACTTTTGACTACCGCTATTCCAACATTATTGTTATCAACCGGTATTACGGCGTTACTTCCGTAGAAAAACAGGGAACCGTCCGTTATGAGGTCTCGGTACATATTAACGGCAATTACAAAATCGGCACATATGAAACGGAAACTATTGCCGCCATTGCCTACAATAAGGCTGCCGATTACGCCGCAGCCTACGGCGTGAAAAAAAATTTCCCGGAAAACTATATTACGGAATTGTCTGCCGCTGAATATGCAAAACTTTATTCCGAATTGAAAGTTTCCAGGAAATATCTGCAATATCTGAAATCTAATTTTGGGGAACCGTAACTACATTTCCGTCTTCTTCTATTATCTGATTTTCTCCAGCCACAGGATTGTCCTGGGTTCTCTGCTTCTCTTTCTCCTCCTGCGCCTTCTTTTTCTCTTTTTCTTCATCATAATAGGAGTAAGCATTGGAAATTTTGGTGTTTTCCGCTGTCAGACGGACTTCCTCTCTGTAATATGCAACTACCGGTGTGTCCACCTCAATCATTTCATATAATTTGGATGCTGCTTCCAGTGAAACATTGATACATCCATGGGAACCTGATGTCTTATAAATATCCCCTCCGAATTTACCGTTCCGCCAGGAGGCGTCATGGACACCCACATTATATGCAAAAGGCATAAAGTATTCCACGTCGGATTCATAGTCTTCCCCTTTTAACACCGCAGGGCTTTTCTTGTATACAATCTTAAATACGCCGTCAGGAGAACCGTTTCCACGGCTGATATTGCCGGATACAATTTCCGTATCCAGCTTCAATTTACCCTCCTCATAGTAATAAAGGTGCTGGTTTGTATAATCAATTTCCAGATATGTATCACCGATATCATCTAATCCCGGCTTGGCTGCCCTCTGCTGGTATATGGGTTCCCTGGTGGTAACTGTCCCGCTTTTTACTTCCTGCAAAAGCTGCGCGGTCTCGGCTTCCTTGTCCACAACCCATCCGTAGTCACCGCCGCCGATGGAAATAATGCCCCCCTTTGATGTCTCAAATTTCCGCACATCCCCATATGTATTGTATTTGCTTGCAAGCTGCTGCACAAAAGAAGCAACCTTACTCTCGTCAAATGTGACCTGATAATCCTCACTTACGCTTATCCAGTCGGATATCACCGAATTATCCACCACTTCCGTGGTGTCTCCCATATCATAAGTAATTGAAGCTCCAAAATAAGACTGAATCTCCGTGATACAACTGTTTAGCGTCTCGTCTTGTGACGTAACCTCCGGCTTCTTGTAAACTTCATCCGGCAAGGTTAATTCCGACGCCCCTGCCTCCACCGATGCCTTCACATAAGTGTACACTTTGTCTCTCAGAAGATAGCTGCCCTGTTGTTCCGGTATCAATTCATATCCATTTTCCGTCTGTTCAATATGGGCGTTCACAGGTTCTATCATGCGCTCACTGTCAAAACATTCCAGGGAATTTACCACTTCTTTAAGCAAATCGGAATCATATGTAATACTCTTATCAATATCAAGTGTCTTCTGCTTTGAAATCTTCCCCGGCCACAACAGGCTCTGCTGTGCTTCTACCAGTTTTTCTTCCTCCCCGGCAGGCTGGTACTCATATTCAAAATCTTTACCCAATATCTGGTATTTGTTTCCTTCTCTGTCATAGATGGTCAAAAGGTAATCCCTTACCTCCGACTTTAATGCGTCTGCTGCTTCCTCCGGCGTCATGCCGCTGACATCAATATCTTCCATCTGTGTCTGATAGAAAAAATGTGACCCAAAATAAAAACAGAAAAACAGGTAAATAGAAAGAAACAAAACCGCCACCGTTCCCAGCGCTAAATGCAGGGATTTTTGAAAAATTCCTTTTTTCTTTCTCTTTCTTTTCTTTTTTCTAATTGGCATAAATCATCGTCCTTATCCTTTTTATAGCCACCATTATAACAACATCCGTATTTTTTTGCAACTTAATTCAGCAAAATATACAAAAAACAAAACGCAAAATTCGACATTTTTTACAAGAAAAAAGCAAAAGCCCAGGGGCTCTTGCTTTTCTATACTCCAGAGTATACACGTATCTTATACTTTGCCTTTTTTACATCATGCCGCCCATTCCTGCGCCGCCTGCCGGCATTGGAGGAACATCCTCTTTGATATTGGCAACGGCAGACTCTGTGGTCAGTAAGGTGGAAGCTACGGAAGTTGCATTCTGCAATGCGCTTCTTGTAACTTTTACCGGGTCAAGGATGCCGTCTTTTACCATGTCTACATATTCTTCCTTCGTAACGTCAAATCCCATTCCAGCCTTTGACTCTTTTACTTTGTTGATAATCACTGCGCCCTCTAATCCTGCATTTGCAGAAATGTAGTACAAAGGAGACTCTAATGCCTTTAAGATTACTTTTGCCCCTGTCTTCTCGTCCCCTTCTAAGGTCTCAGCCAGTTTCTCAACTTCCTTGGAAGCGTGGATATAAGCAGAACCGCCGCCTGCGATAATACCTTCTTCTACTGCTGCCCTTGTAGCATTTAATGCATCCTCCATGCGGAGTTTTGCTTCTTTCATCTCTATTTCTGTTGCAGCGCCCACACGGATAACGGCAACACCTCCTGCCAGTTTTGCAAGACGCTCCTGTAATTTTTCTTTGTCAAATTCGGAAGTAGTCTCGTCAATCTGGGCACGAATCTGTGCAATTCTGGATTTGATTGCGTCCTTATCCCCTTCGCCGTCTACAATAATGGTGTTTTCTTTCTGAACTTTTACGGATTTTGCACGGCCTAACTGCTCTAATGTGGTATCCTTAAGCTCTAAGCCCACTTCTTCGGAAATTACCTGGCCGCCTGTTAAAATAGCGATATCCTCAAGCATAGCTTTTCTTCTGTCGCCATATCCCGGTGCTTTTACTGCCACTACATTAAATGTTCCCCGAAGTTTGTTTACAATTAATGTGGTAAGGGCTTCCCCTTCAATATCCTCGGCAATAATCAAAAGCCTTGCGCCGCTTTGTACAATCTGCTCTAACAGGGGAAGAATCTCCTGGATATTGGAAATCTTCTTATCTGTAATTAAGATGTATGGGTCTTCCAAAACAGCTTCCATTTTGTCCATATCGGTACACATATAAGCGGAAACATATCCTCTGTCAAACTGCATACCTTCCACTAAGTCAAGCTCTGTCTGCATGGTTTTTGACTCTTCAATGGTAATAACCCCGTCATTGGTTACCTTTTCCATAGCGTCTGCAACTAAGTTTCCTACTTCCTCATCACCGGCAGAGATAGCTGCAACCTTTGCAATCTGGTCTTTTCCATTTACTTTCTGGCTCATCTTCTTTAAGGATTCAACTGCAACATCCGTTGCTTTTTTCATTCCTTTTCTTAAGATAATGGGATTTGCCCCTGCCTCTAAGTTCTTCATTCCCTCTAAAACCATTGCCTGGGTCAAAACAGTTGCCGTTGTAGTACCGTCGCCAGCCACATCATTGGTCTTTGTAGCCACCTCTTTTACCAACTGTGCTCCCATATTCTCATATGCGTCTTCCAACTCAATTTCTTTTGCAATGGTTACACCGTCATTGGTGATTAACGGAGCGCCGAAAGATTTGTCAAGTACTACGTTTCTTCCTTTCGGCCCTAATGTCACCCTTACTGTGTTTGCCAGTTTATCAACGCCGGCTTCCAAAGCCTTTCTTGCCTCTGAACCATACTTAATTTCCTTTGCCATAATTAATCTCTGCCTCCTCTTATTCTACAACTGCCAGAATATCATTCTGCTTTACAATGATATATTCCGTGTCTTCTAATTTAACTTCTGTTCCTGCATATTTGGAAAAAATGACTTTCTGTCCCACTTTAACCTGCATGGTGACTTCCTTGCCGTCTACCATTCCCCCTGGACCTACGGCAATAACTTCTGCCTCCTGGGGCTTTTCCTGGGATTTGCTTGTTAAAATAATTCCGGATTTCGTTGTCTCTTCTGCTTCTAACTGTTTCAGAACAACTCTGTCTGATAATGGTACTAATTTCATTATGTCTGCCTCCTTAGATTTTCTATTATATGCTTTGCATTATTAGCACTCATTTCTTTCGAGTGCTAACTGATAGAAATATCATATGTTTTAGTTGTTATTTCTGCAACCGGATTTTTCCATATATTTCTTAGGATATTCTAATTTTATCTCTTTTATTCTCATTTTTTCTCTCTTTTTTACAATTTCTCCACTTTTTTGAAATTTTATATTTTTTTTATATTTCCCTGCCTGCCTCCAGTTTCATTCTCACAAAATCCTTTACTGTATTGTTGCTTTCCGCTAAAAACATTTGCAGCGTCCTGGATAAAATCTCCTGGCTTTCTTTATCTAAGGTATTTTTCAGTTTCATAAGCTCTATTATTTTTTTGAAAGTGATATTGGCAAGGTCATCCACTGTCTTAATGTCTGCCTCTTCCAACACAAGAAAAAGGGTATCCACAAAACTTTCCCTCTGTTTAATATCCATCTTCCCAATCCAGGATTTTAATGCCTGGTCGAGAATTATGCTTTGTTTTGCCACTGTTTTTAAATGCACAAAAGAATTGCCCATTACCTTCCATGTCATGGCGTCATGCTGCATTGCCCCTGTAACGGAGCTTTCCACTACCTGATATTCTTCCTCGTGCTCTAAAAGCATGCCTACAATGGAAGATTCCGGCAAAAAGGTGTGTATTTTAGGCAGCATTTTACCGTAATCCTCCCTGTGAATCATGGACTGGGTAAACCCGGGGCCGTCATTGCTGTACACTGCCAAAATCCTGTTCTGTATAGATTCTTTGCAATGTACGGCAGCATATACAGATAAATTTCCCCCTTTTGAGTGTCCTCCCACCCGGATTTTTTTCTGCCTGGGGGGAACAACCCGGTTAAGATAATCCACCGCTTTTAACTGTCCCGGCGTCTCAGAGAGAAAACTCATATTAAAGTTCTCTTTCCACCCCACAATCGTATTGTCTGTGCCGCTGTAAGATACAAACATGCTTCCGTCGTCTAATTTTATGGTCATTGCACAGAACTGGGACTGTTCCTTAGGACTTATAATATCCACATAGTTTGACAGCTCTATGCCTGCAAACCGTTTTGTCTCTGCCATTTTTTCCATAAGAAAAGCTGCCGCCTTTGTGCTGGAAACACGCTCATTAATTTCCTCCCTTGTGTGGGAGAGGAAGAAAATCCTGTTTGCCTCTTTTAATGAAATGCCCTTTCCGCTTCCCGGCGGGGGAACAATATTTTGAAAATCCACATAAACAAGTTCTGAAAAAATCAAATTATCCACTTCGTTAAATTCTGCCTGGGCAAAGGATAAATCCCCCCGCCAGTCCAGATAATCCATCATATTTGCCATTTTTATACCTCATTTGCATCTGTTTTGTGCCTACACAGATACGCGCTCTGCGCTAAAAGACGCGAATCTGAAATAATTCAAATCCGCGCCGCCTCATTGTTCATCCCTGCTGTCAAAGACGTGATTGCTTGCAACATAACCAATCACCCATATTAACCCTGCAACCGTTGTGGAGCAGGCACACTTGATAATTGTAATTACCAGTTGGCGGAATGTTAATGTCCCCACAAAATAAGCTGCTATGGCGCCTTTTACCGGCTTTATAATCATAACCCATCCCCCGACATAAATGCTTGCCGCCAAACCAATAATATAGACAATTACTGCAAGAATCATTCGTATATTGCGATTCATAATTGTAAATCCTTTCTGGACTAACTGATGCTATGATGATTATAAAAGATTAAAGCCATGAATGCAAGCTATAAATTCATCCGCTTTTCCCCATAACCTTCCACCATCATCTTTAATATCTGATGCTCCTTTTCTTCTAATAAATCTTCCCGTTCCAATAACTCTTTTACATCCTCCGCCGCCTCTTTTAACACATTGGCATCCTGGTAAATATCCGCTAAGGAAAACAGCAAATCCCCGCTTTGGCGGATGCCGAAAAAATCTCCCGGCCCCCTGAGTTTTAAATCCTCGCTGGCAATGAAAAAACCGTTATTGGATTTATTTAAAATCTCAAGCCTCTGCTTTGATGCTTTGCTCTGGGCATTATCCACCATAATACAGTAGGACTGGGCATCTCCCCGCCCCACCCGCCCCCGAAGCTGGTGCAATTGGGCTAAACCGAAACGCTCTGCATTTTCTATCATCATCACAGTGGCATTTCCCACGTCCACCCCTACTTCCACTACGGTGGTGGATACTAAAACCTGAATTTTATTTTGGGAAAATTCTTCCATTATCCTGTTTTTTTCCGCCGGTTTCATTTTTCCGTTTAAACATTCCACAGAAAAGCTCCCTTTAAAATATTTTTTCAGTTTATCCGTATAGTCTATTACATTTTCCCCCTCCAATTCCTCACTTTCTTCCACAAAGGGGCAGATAACATATGCCTGATGGCCTGCTTCTATTTCTTTTCGGATAAATTCGTAAGCCGTTTTCCGGTAAGAAGTGCCAACCACACAATTTTTGATGGGCAGACGTTTTGCGGGGACTTCATCAATTACGGATATATCCATATCACCATAAATAATAATTGCCAGTGTCCTTGGTATGGGAGTGGCGCTCATCACCAGAATATGGGGATTTTTCCCTTTTTCGGCAAAAGTTTCCCTCTGGCGGACTCCGAAACGGTGCTGTTCATCCGTAATTACAAGCCCTAAGTTTTGATAAACTGCTTTTTCCTGAATCAGCGCCTGGGTTCCTATAATCATGGCATCAGGATACATCTGCAATGCCTCCTGTGCCTCCCTCTTTTCTCTTGCCGTTAAGGAACCTGTTAAAAGAACAATTTTCCTGTCTAATTCAAACTGTGTGCACATTTGCAGAAAATTCTCATAATGCTGCCTTGCCAAAACCTCCGTAGGCGCCATCATGGCAGACTGGTATCCGTTTTCCCCCATCAATGCCATGGCAAGAAATGCCACAATGGTCTTGCCGGAACCCACATCCCCCTGAATAAGCCGCTGCATGGCGGTTCCCTTTTTCATATCCGCCGCAATCTCGTCAAAGCATTTTTTCTGGGCTTTTGTCAACCGGTAGGGAAGATGGGCTAAAATATAGGGAATTACCGTTTCCGTATGTATGGGGAAATCATTGGACAATGCAACCTTCTTTTCTTTTTGTATCTGCATCTGCAGAATAAAAAAGAAAAATTCATCATAAACCAGGCGCCTCCTGGCAAATGCCAACTGTTCCATATTATCAGGAAAATGTATCTGGCGAAGGGCAAAATTGTATTCCCCCAACTGCCTTTTCTTCCGAATATACGCCGGAAGATGCTCATATGTTAAGGATAACTGCTCTAGCGCCCCTTTTACGGTCTTTATCATAAGCTGGTTGCTTAACCCTTCCGTAAGAGCGTATACCGGCTGCAATGTTTCCATTTTTGCCTGGTACTGCTCCATGGTATAGATTTGGGGCTGGTCAATACAAAAATGACTGCCTTTTTGTTTCACTTTGCCGTAAAATACATAGGTTTCCCCAGGCTTTAGCTGGCTTCTGATATAAGGCATATGGAACCATACCAAATCCAGGCCTTCCCTGGCATTTCCGATTCTTGTCTGTACGATTTCCATACGGCTTGTCTTTTTTAATATCGGCGCCGCCGTAATTTTTCCTGATACGGCATAAATACCTTCCTTCTGAATCTCCCCGCAGGCAACAGGCTCTAAAAACCTTACATAGTCCCTGGGATAATGAAGGAGTATATCCCAGACGGTATATACTCCTATGCGGTTCATAAGTTTTTCAGTTTTTGCACCGATTCCCTTAATCTCTGTGATTGGTGAATCTAATTTCATATTTCTCCTCTTTACTCTACTGAAATAATATAATAGTAAATTGGCTGGCCTCCATTATGAATCTCCACTTCCATATTCGGATATTTTTCCGTAATATAATTTGAGAGCTCCTCCGCCTCTTCTTCTTTGGATTCCTCTCCATAATAAATACTTACGATGCTGTCATCTTCACCTATCATCTCATCTATCATGTCTATGGCAGCGGCCTTTTTATCTTTGCAGACGGAAAGTATAGACGCATCGCCGATTCCCATATAATCCCCTTCATGGATTTCTTTGTCGTCAATTTCCGTATCTCTCACCGCATACGTCACCTGCCCTGTTTTCACAAGGGAAATCTCTTCTGTCATCCTCTCTTCATTCTCTTTTGGCGTCTGTTCTTCAATAAAGTTAATCAGTGCTGCAATTCCCTGGGGAATTGTCTTTGTAGGAATGACAATTACATTCTTCTCCTCACAGATGGACGCCGCCTGGTTTGCTGCCAGCACAATATTTTTATTGTTGGGAAGCACAAATACATTTCTGGCATTTACCTTTTCTACTGCCTTTAGCACATCCTCCGTGCTGGGGTTCATTGTCTGGCCGCCTTCTATAATATAATCCGCTCCCAATTCCCTGAAAATCTCATTTAATCCTTCTCCAACGGATACCGCCACAAATCCCATGTCTTTTTCCGGCTCCGCCGCTTTTTTATCTTCCGTTTCTTCCCGAAGGGATTGAGTCTGCATCTCCTTTTCTTTCATGGCAGAGATTTTCTCATCCCGCTCCAGTTTCATATTTTCAATGATAATAGTCGTAAGGCTCCCGTAAGAAAGTGCTTTCTGCATAGCCAACCCCGGATCGTTGGTATGTACGTGTACCTTAACGATCTCATCATCTGCCACAACAACTATGGAATCCCCGATTTCTTCCAAATAGGATTTAAATTCCTTCTCTTTCTTGCTGTGGAAAGGTTTCTTAAGCATAATTAAAAACTGCGTGCAGTATGCAAACTTAATTTCCTGGTTTGCCTGGGCATCAATGGAACTGCCCAGAGGGGATGCTTTTTCACCGCTTCCTGATACAGCGGTAAAATGTACTTCTTTCCCCTGAAGCGCCATAAGCCCGCCTTTTAATACTTCTACCAGCCCCTGTCCGCCGGAATCCACTACTCCCGCCTGTTTTAAAACAGGAAGCATATCCGGCGTCTTGCTTAAAACCCGCTCTGCCTCTTTTATCACTTCTTCCGTAAACACCAGCAAATCATTGGTGGAATCCGCTAACTCTATTCCCTTCTCTGCGGCTCCCCTGGCAACGGTTAGAATCGTTCCTTCCTTGGGCTTCATAACAGCCTTATAAGCAGTCTCCACTGCTTTTTCCATGGCTCTTGCCATAACATCCACCGTGATAACGTCATAGCCTGCAATTACTTTTGTAAAACCTCTGAATAACTGGGAAAGAATTACACCCGAGTTACCTCTGGCCCCTCTTAAGGAACCGGAAGAAATTGCTTTTGCCAAAGATTTCATATCGGGATTAGTAAGGGCGTCCACTTCCTTTGCCGCTGACATCATGGTCATAGACATATTGGTTCCCGTATCCCCGTCCGGAACCGGAAATACATTTAATTCATTAATCCATTCTTTTTTTGCTTCCAGATTGCCTGCTCCCGCCAAAAATAGTTTTGCAAAAGCCGACGCATTAACCGAATTGATTTCCACTTTCTAAAACCTCCTTAATCGATGACTCTTACGCCTTCGACGTAAATATTGATTTTTTCAATTTCCAGTCCGGTAAACTCTTCTACTCTGTATTTTACGGTATCAATTAAATTGTCCGACACCGTATGAATACTCACACCATAGGAAACAATCACATGAAAATCAATAATAATCTTATTTTCATCATCTACCCTTACATTTATTCCGTGGGTGAGATAATCTTTTTTTAATAATTTTACAAGTCCGTCCTTCATATTTACTGCTGCCATACCCACAATGCCGAAACATCCCACTGCAACAGAGCCGGCATAAGTTGCAATTACTTCATTGTCAATGGTAATTGTACCCAAATGTGTCTCCATTTGTCCTTTCATACACAAACCTCCATCCAAACATATATACACCATTATACCCAATTTTTACAAAAAATCAAATCTTCTATTGAAATATGTTGAAAAAAAGAATTTTTTTCTTGCATTATGAATTGTTATCTGCTAAAATAAACATGTTGTGAGCCTACGCAGGGTAGAGCTTAGTAAAGTTACAAGGAGGTGCAGTCATGGCAAAGTGTTCAGTTTGTGGAAAAGGCGCTCATTTCGGAAATAATGTGAGCCATTCTCATAGAAGGTCAAATAGAATGTGGAAATCCAATATTAAGCATGTTAGATGCAAGGTAAACGGAGGTTTCAAGAAGATGTACGTTTGTACTTCTTGTCTTAGAAGCGGCAAAGTAGAAAGAGCTTAGAATCCTTTTAGGGACTGCGTAAAGGCAGTCCCTTTTTTTCTGTTTTATCACGCTGGCGTTTTGCTAACATCCGCTGGAAAAAAGAAAATACCCCAGCAGCATAAACCCTATAATTGCCAGAAAAGTGCAAAACCCTTCCGGTATAATAAACGTAAACAGCATTCCAAGCCCGATACAAAACAGGGAATACCCAATTAACCGCTTCATTGCATCCCTCACAAAAAAACTGCATATATATTACTATATGCAGCCCCTTGCTTTTCTTATACTTATTATATTTACACTTCTTTTTCTTTGACGGAATCCGATAAAATATCTTTCATGGCCTCTTTTGCCTTTTCTTTCGCCTCAGCGTCCTCCGTATTTTTATCGGATTTGCTTGTAAACTTATTGACAAAATCAGGTACCATATCTAAAATCTTCGTGACACCGTCCTGGTTTTTCACATTTACAAGTTTCGTGGTTCCGTTGGAAATTACCAGCACGGCACTGGGCATCAATTTCCCTCCCATACCGCCGCCGCCGTTTTGTTTCTTGTCCCCGGAAAATACGCCGGCCGCCACTCCGAAGGATACATCCACCAACGGCAGAATAATGGTATCTCCAATGTGGATTGCATCTCCCACCACTGTCTTTGTCGTAATAAAGCTGTCCATTCCCTTAAACAGGGATTCCACCGTTGTATGAAATGAATTATCTCCCATTTTCTTTTCCTCCTATTTTCTTATCTTATTTATCAATCCTCTGATATTTTTATCACAAAAGAGCCGAACCAGAATCAACACCAGATGATATAACGCCATATGGCCTTTTACCGTCAGATATCCCTGAATATAAAATTTATCTGCGGCAAAGTCAGGATACACATGCAGTTTGTACCTGTAAAATACCGGCATCAGGCTCAACACTCCTGTGGCCTGCCCGGTAAGGGCCGGGTCGCCTGTGGAAAAATTTATCTCACCCACAGCAGTTTTTGGCTTTATATGTGAGAAAAGATAAATCACTTCCCTCCATACGTGAGATACCGCCAGTTTGTTTTTCTCATCCGATAATTCTCTTTTTACAGCCTGGAAAATATTTGTTTTTTCCTTCTTTTCCTTTGTTTTCTTTGATTTTTCTTTTTTCTTCTTTCTTTTCCTTTTTTTCTTTTCTTTATGAACTGCTGTCTGCTGCTCTTCTTTTGATTCCTCTCTTGTTGTCTGTTCTTCTTTGGGTTCCTCTTTTATTGTTTGTTCTTCCTGTTCTTTAAGCTCTGTTTCTTCCCTATCAGAAAAATCAGGCTCTTCCCCTAAAGGTTCTTCATGGGATTTCTCTTTGGCCAGGTTGATTTTGAATCCGAAAATCCTGATATTTAATGCCAAATCCCCTTCTGCCAGTTGAAATTCAACCCGCAGAATCCGAAACAGCCACCAGAAACTTCCCTTCACCAAAGGCTTCCACTCTTCTTCCAGCTTTCCGTTTATCTGATAAAATACAGGATGAAACAGGCATAAAAGCAGAAAACCTAATATAACCGCCAGTATAATCGCTATAATTTTTAACAGGGTCAACAGAATACTCATAGGCTTCTACTTCCCTTATGCTGCAGATATTTTCTCACATCAAACCCTTTCGTGGCGGTATATACCTCAGATACAATATGTCCTGCCACTTCCAATGCCTCATCATAATTTCCTGCCAGGCCGATAATATAAAGGCCGCCTTTGGGATAATGCTTTTGCTTAAGTTCCCTGGCAGGAATAATATCCATTAAATTATCCGGATTGGACGCCAGGGTAATAATAAAAACACGAAGCAAACCTGCATTGTGCATGATTTTCCATTTTATTTTTTTCTTCTTATGAGAGATAGTTTCCCCCACATATAAATCCTCATACCATCTCATGCAAAATACGACTGCTCCTTTTTTCTCCTAATAATACTTATGGTTTCCCCACAAATTGCTTTTTTTCAAATCCAGGTATTCATTGTAGGCTTTCTCCAAAATCTGTTTCTCATTGGAAAATTTTAACAGATGGTACGCCTCATGAAACTTGTAATACCCGGAATCCACAAAATATTCTTCACGCTGTGGCTTACTGTAATAACTATCTGCCATCATTAAATACCAGTGGACTTCTTTCTCTACAATGTCCTCCGGCACGGTAAATGTGTATTGGCTTCTTCCCACATATTTGATGATAGACGCCTTGGCTCCTGTTTCCTCTAATACTTCTCTGACCGCGGTATCCTTATATTCCTCCCCTGATTCTACGGTTCCTTTGGGGAGTACCCAGCCCTCATACTTATTTCTGTAATTCTTGTAAAGTACTAATATCTTGCCTCGAAAAATTACCACACCACCACAGCTCGTTGCTTCTATCATTGCAATACCTCCTGATGTGGTTACTAAACTTAAGACTAAGTATACCTCTTTTTAAAAGTACATGCAAGGATTTAAAGAAAACTAATAGCGGAAATAAGTGTCAAACACTTCTTTTGCAATGGGAACCGCATACGTGCTGCCGATTCCCGCTCCCTCTACAATCACTGCCACCGCGATATCCTCCTTGTCATCCCTGTGGGCATATCCCACAAACCAGGCGTGGCTTTCCCCTTTTACTTTGCCGTATTCCGCAGAACCTGTTTTTCCCGCCGCAGAGTAACTCATGTCTTTTAATTTTGTTCCCGTACCGCTTGAGACTACCTCTGACATGTACTCCTGCATCAAAGACGCTTCGTCAGAGGTCATAATGCTGCCATAAGTGGACGGCCTGTAATTTTTTACAACCATCCCGTCGGCATTTTCCGTATGGTCTATGACATAAGGCTTCATTAATACGCCGTCATTGGCTATGGCAGAGGTAATCATCAGCATATGCAAAGGCGTCACCAAGGTCTGCCCCTGGCCGATGGCTGTTTCCATAATCTCACTGGCAGGGGAATTGTCGTTTAACACAAAACTGCTTTTTGAACTGTCCAGTTTTACCACGGGAAGCGCCTGGTTAAACAGCATACCCTCACATGTTTTGGCAAAATCCAGAGAATCAATGGTTAAACCCATATTTGCAAAGGAAGTATTGCAGGACTCGGAAAATGACTGTTTTAAATCTACATTCCCATGGACTTCCCCGCTAAAACAGCTTAATTTATTGCTTCCCTCCTGAATGGAACCTGTGCATGTATAAGAGTAATCATTATAACTTAAGGGATTTTCTCTTACATATGCCAGGGTTGTTAAAATCTTAAATGTGGAGCCCGGAGGATACAATCCCTGTGTGGCACGGTTTACAAGAGCTGACTCCTCTTTTTCATCTTCTACAATCCTATCCCAGTTTTCCGCAATGGTATTGGGATTAAAATCCGGCTTGGAAACAACGGATAAAATTTTCCCGGTGGAAGGCTCCATGGCAATCACCGCCCCTTTGTAATCCCCAAGCGCCCGGTAGGAAATTTCCTGAAGCTGTGTGTTTAGGGTAGTTACCACATTGTCTCCCTCGCTTTTTTCCTCCGTCACCTCATCCACCGTTTTTTCAATAAAATTGGTGTTGGAACGCAGCAGATTAAAATTTGCCCAGGATTCAATGCCTGCCCTGCCGTATTTTTCCGTGGAATAGCCTACAATATGGGAAAACATATTATCGTAAGGGTATACCCTGGATTCATTTCCCTTTGCATCCACTTTTGTTTCCGCTAACACCTCCCCGTCAGATGATAAAATCCTCCCCCGAAGCACTGTTTCCGCAAAAGTTTCCTGTCTGGAATTGTAAGTGTTATTGATAAAATCTTCACTTTTAAACACCTGAAAATAGGCAAAATAACCCATGATACACAAAAACAGTCCGATAAAAGTATAGGTGATAACGGAAAATTCCCTGTTGATGTTTTTACCGGAGGTTCTGTTTTTTTTCATGCCTGTCTCCTCTCTGTTCCCTTAAAATATAAAGCCCCTGTATAATGGAAAATATAATAATCGTGCTAAGCAGTGAACTTCCGCCGTAACTCACTAATGGAAGGGTCACGCCGGTAGACGGAATAAATTTAATCACGCCTCCTATTGTGAGAAACACCTGAAAACCATATGTTGTGCCAAGCCCCAATGCCACCAGTTTATAATAACGGTCTTTTAGCTGCATGGCAATATTTAAAAACATAAGGAAACAGCTCATGCAGACCATAATAAGACACAGGGCGAATATGCCTCCCAGCTCCTCGGATATGGCGGAAAACACAAAATCACGTTCCACCACCGGTATTTTATCCGGCATTCCCTGATACAGCCCTACACCGAACCATCCCCCTGTTCCAATGGCAAAAAGAGACTGGCAGATTTGATACCCTTCATTGTCAATCACGCTTAACGGGTCCTGCCATGCCACTACCCTTACCCTCACATGGGCAAAAAGCTTATAAGCCAGCACGGAGGCCGCCGAGCCGCAAAACAGTCCCCCGATAAAATACAATGGCTGGGCCGTTGCCACATAAAGCATTACCAGATATACCACAAAAAATATCAGCGCCCCGCCCAAATCTTTTGATGCCACCAGCACAATCACATGGGCTGCCGCCACAATGCTGGTGATTACCACCTGCTTAAAATCACAGGACTGATAAAGCATTCCTGCCACAAAAAAAACGAAAATAATTTTTACAAATTCGGAAGGCTGTATGGAAATGCCTGCCACCGTATAAGAAAGTTTTGCCCCGTAACTGGCTGCACCTAATACCGTTACCACCCCTAAGGCGCAAAGGCCCGCCGCCGCAAACAGCCATGTCATTTTCCTGATAAACCAGACTTTTTCTATTATAAAAGGAATAAACAACCCAAAAATCATCGCTGCCACTGCAATGGTAAACTGCCGCACTGCCTTATCAATAGACAGTCTTGTTAAAATAATAAATCCGATTGCCATAAGCATACACATGTTGTTTACCAGAAGCCGGGATGCCTTTTTATATAACAGCCCGTAAGCACTGATTATAATTACGAAAAAGATTACCTGGGTGCCATAAAACAGCAAAACCGCCAGATTTCCCGTCTCATCATAAATCAGCAGAAAAGCATCTAAATGAATGAGCGCCATCAGAATATTCTGTTTCCAGAAAATATTCTCCCTGCGCTCCTTATTGTATTTTTTCCGAAATACGGCAAAACCTGAATACGTATAGATGGCAAACAGTACAATCATTAAATATTTGGAAATTTCACCAAAAATATTACCCATAAACTCCTCTATTCCACGCCCCGTTTATAATGGCCGTATGTTATTTCTCCGTGATGGAATCTTTCTTTTAAAAACCCATGGCTTATGCCATTGCACCAGTCTTCTAAAATCTGTTCCGTTTCTTTCCGGTTTTCTATGGTAAAATTCAGCCGCCATTTTGTAATACCCTCATCCTTTAATTCTTCTGCCAGGGAATAAAACTGCAAGGGTCTTGAATTATATATCACATTATAACATTCACCGCAATGGTTTTTTACGGGAAAATAAACTCCATAACGGTCTTTTAAGTAGTACATTCCCCTGGTTTTTTGGCATCCTGCAAAATTTTTCGGAATACACTGTGCGGATGTCATTATCGGCACATACCCGTAGACAATCATTTCACTGCCCCGGTTATCCCTGGCGTTAAGTTCTTTCCTGTTTAATTCCAGAGGAACGGTATCCCCTCCAATGCCAAGCTCCAGAAAACTGTACTTTGTCCGATTGGAAAAGGTATACATATTGGCGTCTAACCGGAGTTTTTCTGCCGCAATGCCTTCGTTTAAAAGAAAGCCTAATGCATCGTAACTTTTTACCAGAAATCCGTCTGCCTCTAAGGCGGGCAGAACTTTTTTATAAAATTCTGCCGTATGGCGGCGGAAAACTGCGGGCAGCACATAATAAAGTTCTTTTCCCAATTTATGTGCCGTATTCTGTTTCTCTTTCAGTTCTTTTACAAGAGAATCCCTGTCAAATGCCATACTGTCCATATAAATCCTGCTTACCGGGGGATAATTTACCGCTGCTTCAAACTGTTCTGTTTTCTCTGCAAAAACTCTTAACTCTATATCATATTCTTTTAAATTACCATAATTATGTGAAAACGAAGTGTACTCCCTGTATTTTTTCCGCCGGTAAGGTTCTGTAAGTTTCTTTTCCAGTTCCTCCAGGGTTTCACGGCGCAGTTCGTTTAAGGCAGATACGGTCTGATACAATCCGTCTTCCATATCTGTTGTAAGACGGCCAAATTCAAAGGGCGTTCCTCCGGTTTTCTGCAATTTTTCAAGAACAAACTCTTTTGTCAGAGGCTGATTTTTGGCCGTTACAGGAACGGCGCCCTGTTTTGTGACACGATGTTCCCCAAAATCAACCGTTAAAGCGGCAGGCTCTCCTTCCTTCATAAAAAATATACCCTGTATTTTTTCTTTTATTTCTTTATCTATATAAGCCTCTTTTATCTGTCTTTGCAGTTCATCGTTGCTTTTTGTGTGGGAAGGCTGTTTTACTGCCAGCATTTCTTTTCCATTTTGTTTGTTGTAATATCCCTGTGTAAAACCGCTGCGGTTGCCTAAATCAAACAGCTTTCTGTTATCTTCCGGCAGAACATGATACCCTTCTTCCCCATGATTTAAATACATATCTATATATTTCCGGTAAATGGCCGTAACCCCGGCAGCATATTCCGGCTGTTTCATACGTCCTTCTATTTTAAATGAAAAAACACCGTGCCCCGCCAGTTTGGGAATCAAATCAATGGTACATAAATCCTTTGGGCTTAAGGGAAATTTTTCTTTTCCGCTTATTTTATGGTAATTTACATCGTAACATTCATAGGGCAGCCTGCATGGCTGGGCGCATCTGCCCCGATTGCCGCTTCTGCCTCCAATCATGCTGCTAAAAAGACACTGGCCGGAATAACAGTAACACAATGCACCATGGACAAAACTCTCGATTTCCACATCCAATGCCTGGTAAACAGAATCAATTTCAGACAAAGACATTTCCCTTGCCATCACAATACGGCTGGCTCCAAGTTTTGCCAGAAATCCCGCCCCCTCTGCCCCTGCCACAGTCATCTGGGTACTGGCATGGATAGGCAGTTTGGGAAAATGCTGTTTTACAAAAGAAAATACGCCGAAATCCTGGACAATTACGGCATCTAACCCCTGTTCATAATATGGCAGCAGGTAATCATAAAGCTGTTCCTCCATCTCCTGCTCCTTTAACAGGGTATTTACCGCCATAAATGTTTTCCTTCCATGGATATGTGCAAAATCAATGGCAAAAAGCACTTCTTCTTTTTTAAAATTATCTGCATATGCCCTGGCGCCAAAGGCGCTTCCCCCAAAATAAACCGCATCCGCTCCGGCATGGATGACTGCTTTTAGTGCCGTAAGATTTCCTGCCGGCGCCAGTAATTCTAATTTCTGCCTCATGGTATCCCTCCAAGCCGAATACCCCGCAGCAAAGCTGCAGGGTATTTTGCCTTAGACTTTTCCTTTTTTCTCTTTTTCTTTTTCCTCTTTTTCCTTAGCTGCTTTTTCTTCTTCCTCTAGCGCTGCCAGCTCCCTTAAAAATTCTTCTTCCTCTAATTCTTCCGCTGTTTTCTCCACAGGTTTTTCTTCGGGCTTCTCCACCGGCTTCTCTCCCTGCTTCTCCTTAGGTTTTTCCTTTTTCTCTTCCTTTTCCGTGGAAATCTTTCCTAAAAGTTCCTCTTCCAGGGCAGCTTCTAATTTTGCCTTATTAAGCAGCAGTTCTTTGTTTTTTGACTCCAGCTCACGCTGGGCTTTCTCACAGGATTCTAACTGAATCTGAAAATTAATCACTTCATGTTTTATGGCATAAAGTTCTTTCTCTTTCTGCTCCACATCTTTTTCCAGTTGTTCCACCCGCTCTTTCGCCTTAAAATAATCATCTGCAATATTTAACTGCAATAGAACGGACTTCATCTCCACCGGGAAACGGCGTACCGACTCCATATCATTAAACTCGTTGATTTTGTTATTGATATATGCAGCTACCTTCTGCATATATTCTTCGCCCTCGTATCCGCTCAGTGTATACACCTTGCCTCCAATGAGCACTTCGATGTTGGATTTGGATGCCATACAATTTCCTCCCAGGTATTTTCATTAAAACATTTTATCTCTACTATTATACTTACTTTTTCTTTATCTTGCAATCCCAAAGTGTTCAAATGCCAGATTTGTGGCTACCCTCCCTTTGGGCGTGCGGTTAATAAAACCATTTTTTACCAGATAGGGCTCATACACGTCCTCAATGGTGCCTGCGTCCTCCCCTATGGCTGCAGCCAAGGTGTCTAAGCCCACAGGGCCTCCTGCGAATTTTTCCATAATGGTAAAAAGAATATTTCTGTCGTTTAAGTCCAGCCCGCAGGAATCCACTTCCAGCAAATCAAGGGCAAAAGCCGCCACTTCTTTTGTTATATTCCCGTCATATTTCACCTGGGCAAAATCCCTTACCCGCTTTAACAGACGGTTGGCAAGCCTTGGGGTTCCCCGGCTGCGCATAGCCAGTTCCATTGCCCCCTCCTCATCAATTCCCACCTGTAATTTTTCCGCGGAACGGATAATAATGGTTTTTAATTCCTCCACCGTATAAAATTCCAGATGATGGACTACGCCGAAACGGTCCCTTAAGGGGGCAGACAACAATCCGGCACGGGTAGTTGCCCCCACTAATGTAAATTTTGGCAAATCAAGGCGGATTGCCCGCGCGGAAGCCCCTTTTCCAATCATAATATCTATCACGTAGTCTTCCATTGCCGGATATAACACTTCTTCCACCTGGCGGTTCAGCCTGTGGATTTCGTCTACAAACAGCAAATCCCCCTGGGAAAGATTGCTTAAAATTGCCGCCATCTCCCCGGGTTTTCCAATGGCAGGGCCGCTGGTAATCTTTATATGGGTTCCCATCTCATTGGCAATAATGCCTGCCAATGTGGTTTTTCCCAGGCCCGGAGGCCCGTAAAACAGCACATGGTCTAAGGCTTCTCCCCTCTGCTTTGCGGCATCAATATACACTTTTAAATTTTCTTTTGCTTTTTTCTGCCCGATATAATCCTTAAGTTTCTGGGGCCTTAAGCTTGATTCGATTTTTAAATCTTCTTCCTGTACCTGGGTAGATATGACACGTTTTTCCATAAATTCTCCTTATTCCCGCGAGCAATGAGCCAAGTGACTGCTTGCAGGCATTTGGCGACTGCCGCGAAGGGCGCTGTGTGCCGGTGGCACACGTTAAGCGCCGACCGAAGCGGAGCGTAGACCAAATACCCCGCTGCTCTGCAGCGTTGCAAACTTGATACCCCGTTGCTTGCAGCGGGGTCTTTGATTACATAAAAGCCATCTGCTTTAAGGCAGCTTTTAAAACATCTTCTACCTCCAAATCTTTTGTAATTTCAATTTTAGAAAGCGCCGCAAATGCCTCCGAGGAAGAGTACCCTAATGCCACAAGGGCCTGTACTGCCTCGTTTTTTACGGTTTTTGCCTGGGTGTTTACTTCTTTAAACTCCGGCGTTTCTTTTTCTTCAAATATATCTTCTAAATTCAGCTTGTCTTTTAATTCCAGTATCACTCTCTGAGCCGTCTTTGCCCCGATTCCGGGAGCTTTTGCAATAGCTTTTGCATCTCCTCCCATAACCGCAAAACGCAAATCATCCGTGCTTAAAACAGATAAAATTGCAAGAGCCCCCTTAGGGCCAATGCCGTTTACCCCCAAAAGAAGCTGAAAAACCTTCAAATCATCTTTCGTAAGAAAACCAAATAAAGTGAAGGAATCTTCTTTTACGTTCAGATAAGTGTATATCTTTACCGAAGAGCCCACAGCCGTAATATGGTCCAAAACACTTGCCGGCACATAAATATTATAGCCGATTCCCTGATTCTCCACCACAATTTTATCTTCGCAGATTTCTTCTATTGTTCCTTTAATATATGAATACATAGTTCCTCCAAGTATTGACTATCTGCCGATACGGTCTCCAATGCGGAAAATCATTTCCTGGGAAAGGATACCTATCAGAAATCCCGTGACAAACCCTGCTATCAAAAGCACCGGCAGGTAATACATTATATTTGCATTTTCCACCACGAAAGCCGCCATAATAAGCTGCCCTATATTGTGGGTGATTCCCCCAGCAGTGCTTACGGTAACCACCTTTAATTTCCCGGTACGCTTTAAGGCATACATGATAAGGAAGCTTAAAATCCCTCCGCTTAAACTATAAAGGATGCTGAAAGGATTTCCAAATAAAAATCCTGCCAAAAAGATTCTGAGCACGGAAATTGCCAATGCTTCTTTTGCCCCTGATGTATACAAAAGCAGGACTACCACAATATTGGTAAGCCCCAGTTTTACTCCCGGAATGCCAAAGTAAAACGGAATCAAAGATTCCACATAACTGCAGATTAATGCCAATGCCAAAAACATTCCAAGATATGCTGTGTTACGTTTCATGTATTTTCCCTGCCATCCCATAAAATAAGTTCTCTGCTTTACCTTGCCACAGAATCATATTCTGCATCCTCCCCGCTTTTTACTTCCACCACCACTTTATTGGGCAGACATACAATGGTTTCACCGTTTTTTGAAATGGATTTCTGATGTACGCAAAGTTTATCCGGACAGTCTGCCTCCACCATATCTGCTTTGCCGTCTTGTATTTTTAATATATTTGCAGCAGTTTCATCACCGGAAATTTTTATTTCCTGGTCTTCCCTTAAGGATACCTGTTTATAAAACTCTCCGTCTATGGTAATCACCACATCTGCCCCTTCTTCTTTTATAATAAAAGACGTAAAAATCCAGATTCCTGACAAAACAGCAAAAACAATTGCCAGCACAAGAATATCTGTTTTACCAAACCTTTTTTTCATCCTGGGAAATTACCTCTCCTATATAATAAAAGCCTCTGCACTCTTTTAATTTTACCTGCTGTATGGTGCCTATTAATCCGGCATCACCTTTTAAGTGCACTACGGAATTGTTGCTTAACCTGCCTGTTACAAAAGAGTCATCCTGCCTGTTTACTTCTTCCACCAGAACGGGAAAAATCTTTCCCGTATGTTCCATTGCTTTTTCCTGGGCTATGGTCTGTACTTCTTTTAAAAGCCGGTCAAACCTGTCTTTTACCACATCTTCTGCCACCTGATTTTCCATGGCTGCGGCGGGTGTGCCTGTGCGCCTAGAATAGATAAACGTAAATGCACTGTCAAAGCGGACTTTTTTTACCACATCCATAGTTTCCAGAAAATCTTCTTCCCTCTCTCCCGGAAAGCCTACTATAATATCTGTTGTAATGGCAATATCCGGCACTGCCTGACGTACTTTATCCACCAGTTGTAAATACTGCTCTTTGGTGTATCTGCGGTTCATTTCTTTTAAAATCCGGCTGCTTCCCGACTGTAAGGGAAGATGAAGGTGTTTGCAGATTTTTTTGGAATGTTTCATAACATCTATTAATTCATCGGATAAATCCTTTGGGTGGGATGTCATAAAACGGATTCTCTCAATACCTTCTATTTTCTCTGCCTCTCTAAGTAAATGGGCAAATGTCACCGGGGTATCTAAATTCTTTCCGTAGGAATTTACATTCTGCCCCAAAAGCATAATTTCCACAACGCCTTCCGACGAGAGTTTTTTTATTTCTTCCAGAATGTCTTCCGGTTTTCTGCTTCGCTCCCTGCCCCTTACGTATGGGACAATGCAGTAACTGCAGAAATTATTGCAGCCAAACATGATATTTACACCGGATTTAAAGGAATACTTCCGTTTCGCGGGCAAATCTTCCACAATTTTATCTGTTTCATCCCACACATCCACCACCATGGTATCCGCCTGAAATGTCTCTGCTAAAAGTTCGGGAAATTTGTAAATATTGTGGGTTCCAAATACTAAATTCACAAATGGATAACTTTTTTTCAACTTTTCCACAACTTTTTTTTCCTGCATCATGCATCCGCAAAGACCGATAATCATATTGGGATTTTTCTTTTTGAACCCGTTTAAATAGCCTAATCTGCCATATACTTTATTGTTGGCGTTTTCCCGGACGGTACAGGTGTTGTAAATTACAAAATCCGCCTCCTCCTGGGAGTCTGTTATTTCATAGCCCGCCGTTTCTAAAATTCCTGTTAATTTCTCGGAGTCCTTGGCATTCATCTGGCAGCCCATGCACACCGAACACGCATACAACGGACGCCCCAATTCCTCCGACTTCTTTTTGATGATTTCCCGGCATTTCTTTATAAAATAATATTGCCGCTGCGGTTCCCGCTCCGGCGGCGGCAACGTCAGATCCTGCGCTTCTATCAACATTTCTATGTCATCATTGTAGCTCATGTTTGAACCCTCTTTCCTGAAATACATTCCTGCCTATTATATCACACTAAAAAACGAAAAGCGACTGTTTTTTGACAGTCGCTTTTTTCCGTGACATGTTATTCCCTGAACCAAAAAGAGATTTTTAATTTACAGTTACGCGCCCGCGCCTTTTTTGCGGACTGGATCCCCCTTTCCTTTTATGCTTTCCTTTTATGCTTTCTTTTTCAGATATTCGCCGCTTGAAAATCCCGTGTACTGTACGCCGTCTATAAACCGCTTCAGCTGTCTCACTGCTTCCGTCAGCTCTCTTTCTTTCTGGTCGACTTCTGCGATTTTTTCCAACATTGTTTCGTTTTGGATTTCTATCCAAAGTAACATTTTTGCCATGCTCTTTTCTCCTTTCCTAAATACTATTTAGAGTATTTATAGCTTTATAATATACTCAATATGGTGTCACGTCAAGAAAAACATTACCAAGCTGGGCATTTTTCTATTTTGTTTAATATTCTTTGTAGTAATATTTTTCTTGACAATGTAAATATTTTACCTTATTATGTATTTAAACTATTGAAAGGGGGTGCAAACGTGGACTTCCTAGATAAATTAGAAACTCTTATGAGTAATCATAATATTAAGAACAAAAAACAACTTGCTACACAAAGCGGTATACCATACACCACTATTGTTAATTGGTATAAACGTGGTTATGAAAACATGACTATTTCTAATTTTAAATCAATTTGTGATTTTTTCGGCGTTACTATGGATAGTATGGCAAGGGATGAAGTGGCCGAAATAGAATATTACAATCCTAAAAGGAAAGATTTACATATTACTAGGGACGAGGAATATTTTTTGAAGTGTTACCGTGCGGCGGATGATATGCACAAAGGACTTGCCCAATGTGCCGTTGGTGCTGATGAAAAAGCAGAACCAAAAAGGAAAAATCAAAACGCTGGATAAAACGTAATGGAAATGTTATTGAAATTGATTTTAGATAGAAAGGGAATTGTAATATGCCCAGTACAGAAAAGCTATATATGGCAATAATGAGTGGAACTCATGATAAAAACATAAAATTCCGCGATTTGCAAAAGATACTTGATATATTGGGCTTTGAGTATCGCATTAAAGGGGATCACTTCATATACTTTTATGGAAATCTCCCGGAAATCATAAATATTCAGCCCAATGGAAACATGGCAAAGCCATACCAGGTCAAGCAAGTAAGAAACTATCTGTTAAAGTATCACTTGGGAATATAGGAGGTATCCAAAATGTTTAAGTACGAACGTATTATTTATTGGTCTAATGATGATAATGCATTTATTGTTGAAGTACCGGAACTCCCCGGATGTATGGCAGACGGTGAAACTGTTGAAGATGCAATTAAAAACTCTGAGACAATCATCAAAGAATGGATTGATACTGCACTGGATAGGGGCCTTGAAGTGCCGGAACCAAAAGGCCGTCTCATATACGCTTGACAATCGGCCTTTAAAAATTCTAATAAATGAAAATAAAAGGCCCCAGGCGGCAACCTGGAACCTTTTTAGATAGATTGTAACTCATAAACCAAAAGGCTTATGGATAACTCAACCCTAGACAAGTTGAATTATATCACACTAAAAAACGAAAAGCGACTGTTTTTTGACAGTCGCACTACTTATTGAGCTAACTCAAGAAGTTTTTTGGCAACACGATTATTAACATCTACATAGTATGCTAATTCTACATCATTCAAATCTTTATCTTTCCATGCTTTAAACTTTCCTGCCATTTCGGCTTCTTTTGCCAATATATCTGTATAGTCAGCAAGCAGCTTTAGATCAGACGGATTTTCCGTATAGCTTTTTACAATATCACAATATTTATCGTAAAAGGCTTCATAGCTATCCATCGCTTCTTTGAATTCGGGATGCATACCATCCACTAATTCCTCATTTTCATTTGCTTCGCTATTTTCTGTATCTTCAGGGATAGTTTCATCATTACTTTTTTCTTCATTTGAAGTTTGAGTATCATCTTGAATGTCTTTGCTCTTTATTTTCTCAATATCTTCCCGAAAATCCACTATTTTTTCTTCAGCTCTCTCAATATCTTCATCCCATAATTCGCTTCTCATATCGGACCAAAAACCATAAACATCTGAACGAAAATCAGACCATTCATCATATACGTCGGAACGGGCATCAGACCACCAATCATATTCATCGGAACGGGCATCAGACCATTCATCATATGGCGCACCATTATCATATGCATCATCTAAAACACCATCATAAATATCATCGTATATATCATCAAGAATACCATCATAAATTTCATCATAGATATCATCACCAGCATCATCATAAATGCAGTCATATAACTCTTCAAAATCTTTATACATATCACTGCCGGATTTGCCAGATGCCATAATCTCTTCAGCATAATTTATGCTATATTCACACATTCTAATACATAAATGTTTGGTATCCTCACATACCTGCTCATAAAATGCTTTAACTTTATCAGTATTTTCTAAATACTTTTCATATGTATCAATATCTGTTACCAATTTTTCATACTGTGCATTAATAGAAGAAACAGTATTTTCTACATCTGTGGATACAACTTCATTAAGTTCCCCGAATCCAATTTGTTTTTCCTCCTCATCACCTGTATTTTCTTTGGTTTCTTCCGTATCCCTGCTCTTTGAAGTTTCTTCTGCTTGGAAAGAATCCTGAGCATTACTGATACTGTCAGATAATACTTTGTCTCCACAAGCGGAAACAGAAACCACGCCTAATCCAAGTAATAATAGCACACATATTCTTTTCTTCATAAAATTTTTCCTCCTAGAATTTTTATTGTTGTTATATGTTTCTAATTTATTTGGAAGTGTAATTTGTTGTTTTAGGTTAAAATTACAAATTCTTAATCATCTCATACATTATTTGTATTATCTTTTCCATATTTGTCTTTTCTTTTTCCATCTCTTTCAAACGTTTTACCAGCGCAGATTTCAAATCATCCTTAGGCGCATCAATAATGTCTTTTATTTCTTTAATTGTAAAGCCCATTTGTTGAAACAATTTAATCTGCTTAATTCTCTCTTGTGAATTTTCATCATAAAGCAAATACCCCCTTTCATTTCTGGCTGAGGCAGAAACCAATCCTGCCTTTTCATAACCTTGTATTGCACGTCTTGAAACATTAAAAGTATTACATATTTCACGTAATGTCATTTCTTTCATTTCCATTTCTCCTCATAGTCTAAAATTGCACGTTGCGTGCAGTCAACAAAATTTGCAACGAAAACAACAAAAAAACACTTCCTTCATTAAAGGAAATGTTTTTTACGCGAATTCATTTTGAAATTTGATGTTATATAAGGCACAATAATTGAAAAAAATGACAAATCATGCTAAACTTAATCAAAGAACCCGCTGCAAGCATCAAGTTTACAGTGCTGCAAAGCAACGGGGTATTTGATCCCCGCGGCAGTCGCCAAATGCCTGCAAGCAGTCACTTGGCTCGTTGCTCGCAGGAATAAAGTCATATACTTGTATTTAATTTCAGAGAGGTGTTCAAATGAAAAAAATAATTACTAAAATACTAATATTCCTTTTTGTTATATTGCTTTTTTGTCTTCTGTTTTTTGGAACAAAATATTATTATAGTAACCAGATTAAAACCGTAGAAGTTATTAAAGAAGTTCCTGTTGAAAAAGAAGTTCAGATTTCTGGTGAAACAATCAGATCCAGTATGTCAAATATTGGAAAATTATGTACTGCAGAATATAGCTATACACATGTGGAACATGTGAATAGTTCAAAAGAAATAAAAGACTTTAAAATTCCTTTTACAAAGACAAGCTTTATTTATAGTTATGATGGTATGATTATGGCTGGATTGGATTTTACGAAAATTCAAATTGATAAAGATGATACGGAAAAGATCATAACTGTCACTCTCCCGAATGTAGAAATTATCAGCTCTGAGGTAGATCAGGATAGCTTTCAGCTTTACGATGAGAAAAATAATATTTTTAACCCAATTAGTGTAACAGATGTAGCCGATTCATTTACCAACTTAAAAAATAGTGAAGAAGAAAAAGCCATAGAAAAGGGATTATTTGACCGAGCTAAAACAAATGCAATATTATTAGTGGAAAATTTTATGCATGGTTCTTTTGATATTGAAGATTATGAAATTAAAGTATTATTTCAAGACTAGAACAATCAAATACCCCGCTGCAACAGTCACTTGGCTCGTTGCTCGCGGGAATAAAGCTCATATCAAAGCTAAAGGGAATTAAATATATGTATAAAACCTGAATCAGTGAAACTCAATTAGCTTTGCACCTTAACAACTGCATATTTAATCAGCATTTACAAACACTTTTGGACTGTCCTTTTTTCAACCATCAGGTGAAGTTGTTGTGGAGAAAAAACGCTAAATATTGTATAATCCTTATAAAGGATACTATAAAATAACGCACACAAAAGGAGGCAGGCGTTCCGGGCACCAGATTAAGAACGGCGACATCCTCGGTTCCTATATCGGCTGCCTTTGTATGTAAAATCCTCTGCCAGAGGCTGGATGGAATAGGCTCTTCCATGCGCAGCACGCTCCTATGGGAGAATACGAACCTGCTTGTGAAGAATTTAGTCGTACAGCTTATGGCCCAGGCGGAGTACTCGTTTCTTTTTTAATCCCAATTTATAGCATTATGGGGAATAGTCCCATTTTCCAATCTATCTTTTCTTCCATCTGTAAAAGCCTCTATTTCGTCTGGCTCCGGAATCACTTCCGGAACAAATTTAACAATAACCCTATAAAGTACATCAACATCTTCTTCTGGTACTAACTCTATCAAATTTTTCAACATTTCTTTACTCATATTTATTCCTCCTGGAATTTTCACAGTCTCTTATATGCCTGCCCTCTTGGGATAATATTATCAATATATATTGTATCATTTTCTATTGAAAACAGTACTCTAAAATCTCCAACTCTCAAACGATATCCATTTTCAATACCCTGCAGCTTTTTAATATCTCCAAGAGGGATTTTTTCAATAGCTTCCTTTAAACGTTTCTTTGTTGGTTTATCAGCGGAATTAATATATTTTGCTGTCTTCTTACTATATTCAATTCTCAAATTTTCTCATACCCCTTTTTATTCTGCGTGACATGTTACCATCGTCTCCTCCAACTAAGATTACAACCCCCTTTAATCCTCCAAACGCAAATACGTAGATTCCTTTTGACATAGCTTACGTTTATTTTTAGTTTTGTAAATAACCATACATAGAAAAACCACCCCAAAACTTTGACTGAGAAAAAGGGTGGTATTCTATCCTAACATTTGACCAATCCGCCTTGTGGACGTAATCTTTGACAAAGGCGGCAACATTTTCTTAATACTGCACGGTCTGGATTCTTTCTTTTGTATAATTTGTAGCATTTATGATTCTATCTTCTTCTCTTTTCCTGTACATCCCCGAATCAGCTTTTGCTGTATCTGCCGTCTTTGATGTTTTCCCTGTTGTGTCGTACATTATGTTGAAAGAAAAGGCCTGTAACAGTCTTTTTTCTTTGTGCGCAAGTTCAGCCTTCTTGTTCTCCACATCTACTCCTCTGGCCTCATCCTGTCTGATTTCCCCTTTCAAAATAACAATGCCGTCTTCCATTCTGGATATAATCGTCCCCTGATGCCTCTTTTGCTGAATGGACAAATCCATAGTGGAAATCTCCTCTATATTTTTCGTCTCTTCCAATGAAAGTTTTGTATCTTCAAACTCAACTTCTATATTTTCCGTCTTTTTCTTGTCTGCATCATCTAATTGTACAGCTTGCTTTTCTGCTTCTTTAATGCTGTTCATATCTTCCCGCATCTCATTTGACATAGTTTCCTTTTGCCGTTCTCTGCGGATTTCTGCCTGACGCTGCCTCAATTCCATATTAAGGCTGGCAATCTCCTGCTGTAATTCTTTCCGCTTTTTCATTTTTTCTTCCACAGAAATATCTTCTTTTGAAGACAGTTCCTGCTTCTGCCGCTGTACATCAGTAATTTCATTTTGAAGACTTTTACTTATCATATCCACAGGCATAATTTTCATCGTTTGTCTGCCCGAAATACTTTCCATCGCTTTTATGCCGTTAATTCTCATATATTTCCTCCTTCCCCATGAAACACATGAAATGATACATCGCTTTTATAATTATAAATATATTATATATCTTAATAAGGGAAAAAGCAATTCTCTTTTTTTAAGGCAATTTGTATTTGGTAGACCGTGCTGCTCCTGTTTTTATTATGGTGCCATTGCTTACCATATCCTTCAAAATGGTTCTTGCCCTGCGCTGCTTCACTCCCAGCAATTTTTCCACATCTGCTGAAGTGATACTTTCTTTTTCCGTAAGCATATTATAAATCAAAATCTGCTGCTTTAATAATTGTTTCATATCTCCCTGGTGCTCACCGACACTATCCGGTACTTCTTTGACGCTATCCGGCACTTCTTTGACGTTATCCGGCACTTCTTTGACGTTATCCGGCACTTCTTTGGCACTATCCGGCACTTCTTTGACGCTATCCGGCACTTCTTTGGCACTATCCGGCACTTCTTTGGCACTATCTGGCACTTCTTCGACATTATTTTGTACAATGTTATCATCTTCTACGTTTTTCCGGTACAGATTTATCCGCAGGGCAATCTCCATATCAATAAATTCCGGCTCTTTAAGCCCATACTCTTGCATCTCTTGAAGAAGCCTTGGTATTCCCGTTCCCCAGCCTTCAATAAGATTCATATAGGAAAACGCATGAGCCAACGCACGGTTTCTGATTTGTGAATAACCTTTTTTCATCCGTTCAATGGTTACTCCCGGCATCAATCCTCCTGGAGAAGTGATTTCTAACCGATCATCATAAATACCCACTTGAATATGAGATGACTGTAAAAAACTGCAATTCATAACAGCATTGATAATCAACTCCCGAATACTGTCCGGCGGCAGCTCATAAACATCCTTCCGATACAAACCTTCAATCTTTGCTCCCAGATGAATATTTCTTAATACAAACTGAAAAGCCTCCTCCGCCTGTTGCCACAGCGGGCCTTCATAGTCGCGCTTATCCACAAAAACAGCACGGGTAGTACCTTTAAACATTCCACACTGGATTTTAGAAAGAAAAGTATCCTGCCCATTCAGAAATATATAAGCATTTGTAGGATGAATACTGCCGTCCTCAGCCTCGCTCAGAACTCCCCAATTCAAAAGGACATTCTTTGTCACGTCTTTTACAGATTGCCGCTGTGCATCATTCTTGCAATTTGTAAGGGCAACCTCCTTCATTTCTGCGCAAAACTTGTCTATTTCCCCGTCCGAAATTGTCAGTTCTCTCCGAATTACCATATCGTAAGAACGCCCCTCAGATTCATAATACATCTCCTGCGTCATCATCCGGTCAGCCTTCCTCGATGTGCCAGACACACGCATATAAACGCCATCCGTTATACCGTCTTGCTTGATATAATATGGTTTTTGCTTCCCTGCACCGATTTCAACAATAATAATATTTTTTCCATCTATTGTCTGCGGATAAATATCCGGAACAATTACTGGTTCGCAACTATCGGATATTGCATTAGCGATAGCATCCATCTCAGAAAAAACAATTTCTTCTGGAATGCCAACGACCGTTCTTGTATCATCAATTCCAAAAACAATGCGTCCGCCCTTTCCATTCGCAAACGCCACAACTGTTTTCATGTATTTAATATTTTTCTCCGGACGCCTTTCCTTAAATTCTACATTCTTAGATTCACCTGCAAGAATTTCTTCTATTGTCATGCCATCGCCTCCACTCCATTTAAACATTATAATTTGATAGAAAAAGTGTCACAGATTATTTTTTCCATTTAATTCTTTTTTAACAGCCAGTCAATCAGATACTGATGAAATAAATCAAGCAGGGATGACTTTCCGCATCTGCGGATACCAGTAATAATTTTGACCAGATTGACATCCTTATTCCGGATAAGTTGATTTAAATATTCAGGGTGGCTGATAAGTTCGGCCATAATCCACCTCCAAAATTTCTTATTCCTATTATACCCGAAAGTCCGAAATAGTCAAATACCCCGCACTTTGCAAAATCGGAATCTTTCAAAGCCACCGCATACCGCACATGCTCCCGCTTCATAGTATCCATCACTTCTTTATGGGAATACCGCCAGCCGTAATATTCCCCCAGGTCACATAGATAACATACCATTCATATTTGGAACATAATTGAAAGAACACACCAAAATTCCAATATTATTTTTTGAATATGTCAATCGCATGGCTTGTGATTCCTGCCAAATCTTCCCGTTCACAAGTAGCAAAGTGGTATTTCAAATATAAATTAAAAGTATCATTATCCATTTTATCTATTGCTTCACACATGAGCAAAGAGCAGCCATCTGTTGCGACATAATGCAGACGGATTGTAGAAAATACAGACATAAATTCGTCAATATCTTCTTTACGGACAAGCTCAAACAAATCCTTTGGCTTTGATTTTGCAACAAAAATTTCCCGAACTACCGTAATCTATAACATATTGCTCATAAAATTTGTATGCAAAATCAAGGAACTCTTTTTTTAACTCCATCTATTAATTTTTGATTTATTTAATCCCTAAGATTCCAACTTGCATATAGGAACACCAGAAAATTTCTACATTCTTAAATCCACATTTTTGTAATATATGAATTTGCTCCATAATAGTGACAGGAAAGTATTCTGTATTATATCTAAGTACATGGCTTTGACATTCTTCTTCACTCTTTCCATTTTCGCACTGATAATTTTTCCATCGCTTCAAATATAATCTTTTAAAAATATCATTATTAGGTGCAAAATTTTCTACCGTAAAAAAAAGACCATTCTTTCTGATGCTTACAATTCTTTCCTCATATTCAAGATAATGCGTAATTAAAATTGCTGTTATAACGTCAAAATCTGAATCATATTGTAAATTTTGTATTAGAGTTTTCTGAAAATCAACTTTTGGAGAACAGACACGTTCTTTCGCTATCTTTAACATTTGTGGCGAATTATCACAACAAATCATATTCTCTACCTGAAGATTTCTAATCACCATATCCGCCATTTTTCCAGTCTCACAACCTATGTCTAACCATGCTATCGGTATGTGAAAAGCCGTATGGACAATTTCTATTATTTGTTTGAAATATTCTTCATAATATGGCAGAGTAGCCACTATCTTCTTATCATATTTTTCTGGTGAAAAAGCTTGTTTCCGTAACATACAAACACCTACTCAAAGCTATCTAAATAGCACTGCAGCTTTTTGGCAAGTTTTCCAATATGTACGCCATCTACAAATGAATGATGCACTTGTACGGAAAAAGGCAGATAGATTTTTCCATCTTTTTCATAAAATTTTCCCCAGTCAAACAATGGAGTGGCATTATCCTTTTTCCCCGATTCAGTATGAGAAATATGAGTATAGGATACCCACGGAAAAGGAGAAAACTGATAACTGTCATTTGCCATTGGCGAGGCGAAATAGTCTGTCTGATTTTCCTCTGTCTTTTTCGCTAAAGCAACATAATCTTCAATCGTTTCCTGCATAGGAACATTAACCACCTTAAAAAGTTCTGTGCTCTCATCAAGATATGTAAATGACGTATTGATTGTTTCAAAAATAGCAGGTTTTCCCTCCACAAATCGGCAGCGAAACTCCTCAATCTCGTTTGCACATTTCGTTACTGCATACACAAAAGAGAATGTGAATGAAAATCGCCGTTTCTTTACCCCCGAGAGAAAATTTGTTATGTCTACATCAAAAGTAACGCAATATTGCGGTTGAACACTGTTCCTAAATACTTCGCAATGCATGGCTCTTTTCCATGTAGATACATCAATATACTTCATAAGCCGTCCTCCTTATCTGAACCACTACCGGCTAAAGCCGGTAGGTTCGATATGCTGCTAAAGCAGCCTAAAGTTGTTCCCCTCTAAGTTTTC
>CANRJF010000027.1 GCA_947630855.1 uncultured Lachnospiraceae bacterium | reverse complement strand
GGGCGATAGAAGCGTCATAGCCGTTTTCCGTCAGCACCTGTTTTGTCCAGGACTCTTTCAACATGATTTCTTTTACCGCCTTCATGCCATCCCCTGTCTCTGCCATAAGGGAGAAAGAATCCCCCTGTGCGCCGGCCTGCACCGTCACCCAGCCCCCATCCTCTACAAGTATGTTTTCCGCTTCTTCCCGGACAGAAAAAGAAACCGGCGTTTCTTCTCCTTTTCCCAGCATATTGTAAACAATGCCCTTATACTGTTCTTTGCTCTCCCCCACATTGGGGCGCAGTATCTGGTCTGCTCCCTCAATTGCAAGAAACGCCCCTTCCTGCACATCTTTTAAATCCCCTTTACCGGCAAAGGACATCTGATGAAACACCAGATGACAGGGGGATTTCCCCTCTGTCACACAGACCATGCCGTAGCCCATAATCTCTTTTAGGGCTCCTTTCCCTGCCTCTCCAAAATCACTGGCATAAAGTTCAAAGGGAAGTTCCACATCCCCGGAAAAATCCTGGGGAAGTTGAAAACAGCCGTTTTCTGTGAGGGCATAAGATTCCCCCTCCTGCCCTAAAAGCCGTACATAACAGCCATCCTTTACCTGCAATACGGTTCCCTCATTATTAATTAATGCCATATTCATTCTGGCGGGTATGCCGGAACGGTTTTCCACGGTAAAGCGGATACCCCTTTCTTTTTTCGGTTCCTGCTTATCATTTAAAAAAGCAGTAACCGTATGGTATCCTTCTTCCCCAAAAGAGAACTGTATCTCTAAACTGCCCTCCTCATTTGTTATGACAGAAACATTTTCCCCCTCTTCCCCGCCGGCTGTATACCCCTGAAGTTTCAGCGGTGTTTGTCCATAAACATCTGCCTTTGGAACCAGCAGGCAGATTGCCATGCAAAGGCACATTCCTTTTATTTTTCCCATATTCATGAAAATTCTCCCTGTCTGTTACAAATATTCCAACTCCGAAAACTCATCTTCTGCCGTCATTGTTTTTTTCTTATGGCTTTCCGTCTTATTTTTCCGGACTTTCTGCCTTTCAATATGGGTTAACACCCATTCCAGCATCTTTGCATGAAGGGAGGCTTCCTCATAAAGTTCCACTTCATTTCCCACCCGGTACAAAGCCTCATTTCCCTTTAAATCCTTATATCTTCTTAGTTCCAGGCTGATTCCGTTGCCTATGTCCAAATCAAAACAATAGGGCAGCCCAAAATTCTCTTCCAGCAGGACAAAATCATAATTATAGTTTATCATCTTCACGCTGTGATACCCGTCCGCTAAAAACGACTGCTGAATTTCAATCCTGGCTTTTTTCCTGTTGTGGTATTCATTTGTGATAATGCGCTTTTTCACATTTTTCTTTAAGTCCTCAAAGCTGCTCTGGGATTCATCCAGGTTCTCGGGAAGGGAGGGCTCCCTGTCATAAATCAACTGGTAATATTCCGACTTGCTCTGCCTTGTATCCGTAATCACAAAAGCATAACGCCAACCCTTCTTTTCCCGATTGGAAACGGAAACCACCTTTCCTTCCACCTCCGCCCGGTACACATCGTCCTCTAAGATAATGGTAACCGGCTCGTCCGCCTCAATGTCCCGGGGCGTTTCCAGCCAGACAGATATCCCGGTCTCCGAAATATCTTTCGTCACCCCTTTCACATCATCAAACCTTGTCCTGATACGGCAGGGAATGGAAGCCTTCTGACGTTCCGCACCCCTTAACGACTGCCTGCCCAGAATAAAAAACACTGACATAATCATATTGTACAAATTTAAAAACAGCCAGAACAAAATAACAATATAATCAATCCGCCCTGTCTGAAATGTCCAGAGCACACAGTTGACAATTCCTAAAACGGAAAGCACAATCAGTATGACATGGGGAATGGCATAGGGCCAGGTCCTTTGATTCTCCTTCTTTACCTTCTTTGTCACCTTAAATTTTTTCATGCTGATGCAGAAAGTTTCCAGCAAAGTAGGAATAAGGAGGAATGGAAAAATAATCGTCTCATACAGGTTTGTCCATCTGGTAGTACGGATATTCCGGCTCATCATTTTTAAGGAAATATTGCTGCTTACATACATGGGAAGCCAGAAAAACAAAACTTCAATCAAAGTACACCGCACCACCAGCACCCCAAATGTGGCAAATAAAATAGGGGATAAAATATAAATCAGCCGCTTCCAGGAGGCATACCAGTACCAGACAGAAGCAAGATAATTAATTTTCTGGGAAAAACTCATTTTCAGATTCAAAATCAAATGCATCCTTCTGCCTGTCTGGATGCATCCCCTTGCCCAGCGTGTCCTCTGGCTAATCAGGCTTTTTAAATCCGTAGGGGAAAGCCCGGAAGCCAGCACATGGTTGATGGCATAACACTTGTACCCCTTTTTCTGAATCAAAATACCGGTGGCAAAATCCTCCGTGATGCTCTTCATATAAAAACCGCCCACGTCATTTAGTGCCTCCCTGGAAATCAGCGTATTGGAACCGCCGTAAATTACGCTGTTGCTCTTGTTCCTTGCCACCTGCACATCCTTATAAAAATAGTCCTGCTCGTTTGGAATATTATTTTCCGAAAAAAGATTAAACTGAAATAAATCAGGATTGTAAAAACTCTGGGGAGTCTGGATAAATCCGATTTTAATCTGGTCCTTTTCATCCAGTTCCCGATTCTTAATCTCCTGTTCCACAAAATATGCCACCGTGGCCAGAAGAAATTCCCTCCTGGGAATCATATCCGCATCAAATGTGGCAATCAGGGGGGAAGAAGTCTTAGACATGGCATGGTTTAAATTTCCCGCCTTTGCCCCCTTATGGTCTTCCCTGGAAATGTACCCCACTCCCATTTGTTCGGCAAGTTTCTTCATTTCAAGACGATTCCCGTCATCACAGATGTAGATATGTACTTTATCCTTGTTGGGATATTCCATATGTACACAGCCGTTCACCGTCTTATACAAAAGTTCCGGCGGCTCATTGTACGTTGAGATAAACACGTCCACATCAGGATATTCCGCCAACGGAACCATTGGAATCTCATGGTTTTCTATTTTGTGCATGTTAAAATAATGGACAAATGCTTCCAGCATACCAAGAATTTCCACTACCAGAAGGGAAATTCCTGCCACCGCCGACACAATCCCATCATGCAGCGGCACTGTGCAGAAGGTTCTCCACAATAAATATACAATAGTCCATCCAATATTGAAAAACAGCCATGCACGGTTGCGAACGGCTTTCATCTGTATCTCTGCCTTCACTTTTTCTTTTTTCATCTCTGGTACTCCTTTGATTACACCAACGGCACCTGCTGGGTAATACAATGAATATTTCCTCCGCCCACCAGTATATCCCTGGCAGGAATCTGTATTACCTTCCGTCCCGGGCAAAGCCCTTCCATAATTTCAACAGCCCGCCTGTCGCTTTTCTTATTTTCTCCTCCAAACCCCGGCAAAACCACCGCCCCATTAGAAAAATAAAAATTTACATAGGATGCCGCCAAACGTTCCCCCGCTTCCCGCACATCCTCCCCAGGCTCAAATGCAAACCCCTCCAAATCTTTACCTGTAATCCGCACCGGGCAATCCGGTATGGGAAGTTTATGGATTTTTAATGCCCTGCCTTTGGCGTCCCTTGCCTGCTCTAACGCCTTTAAACCTGCCAGGGAAAGTTCATACTGAGGGTCGTCTTTATTTTCTGTCCATGCCAGCACCACTTCCCCGGGCTTTATAAAGGCACATACATTATCCACATGCTCGTCTGTCTCATCCCCGTAAATCCCCCGGGGAATCCAGATGACTTTTTTTGCCCCAAGAAACCGGCACAACATTTCTTCTATCTCATTTTGGGAAAGAGAAGGATTTCTTCCGGGGCTTAAGAGGCATTGCTTCGTGGCAAGCACCGTCCCCTCCCCGTCTGAATGGATAGCGCCCCCCTCCAGCACAAAAGGAGCGGCATCATAACACTTTGTCCCATACCATTCTGCAAATAGTTTTCCAAAGGCATTATCCTTTTCCCAGGAAGGATACAAACCGTTATAAGTTCCTCCCCAAGCATTAAATTCCCAGTTTACGCAGCGTCTCTCCCCTTTTTTGTTCACGAGAAAAGTAGGCGCCACATCCCTTGCCCAGGCGTCGTCGGTTTCCCCGGGAAAAACTTTCACCCCCGGAATATGTTTTAATGTTTCCCTGGCATTTTCTATCACGGAGGCTCCTGCTGCCACATACACATTTTCACTTTCCCCAATGGCTTCTATGACCCGGGTAAAAGCCCTCCTGGCTGCTTTTGCCCCGTAAGGCCAGGAACCGGGACGTTTTGGCCAGATTAAAATACATCCCTCATGAGGTTCAAATTCCCCGGGCATATAAAACCCGTCTCCAAGGGGCGTCGTCATTTCTTTTTCCATGATAACCTCCTGCTTTTCATAAGGTTAAGATAACCTGCCCTTAAAATCCTCATAGCCAAACCGGCGCACCGTTTCTATCCTGCCGTCTTCTTTTAACAGGCAGATATCCGGCAGGGGAATCCCGTTAAAGGTATTGTTTTTCACCATGGAGTAAATTGCCATATCTTCAAATACAAGCCGCTCTCCGGGCCCTATCTCCTTCTCGAAACTGTAATCTCCAATCACATCCCCTGCCAGACAGGTAAGGGAAGAAAGCCGGTAGGTATAGGGCTTTTCCCCGGGCATATATCCTCCCTTTAAGGGCGGGCGGTAAGGCATTTCCAGCACATCCGGCATATGGCATGCCCCGGAGGCATCTAAAATCAGAATCTCCATATCATTTTTCACCTTATCCATTACCTCCGTCACAAGATACCCTGCATTTAAGGCAACGGCTTCCCCCGGCTCTAAGTACACTTCCAAATCATAAGTTTTCCTGATGTCCTTTATCAGGTGGATTAATGTTTCCCGGTCATAATCCTCCCTTGTAATATGGTGTCCTCCTCCCATGTTCAGCCATTTTGCCTGGTAAAGCCATGGCTCAAACTGTCTCTTTACCGCCTGAAATGTAATGAGAAGGTCATCCACATTCTGCTCACAGAGGGTATGGAAATGAATCCCCTCTATGCCTCCTTCCCCAAACCTTACGTTCCTGGGAAATTGTTCCAAAGTGACTCCCAGCCTGGAACCTTTTCCACAGGGGTCGTAAATTTCATGGTCTTTCTGTGTGGAACATTTGGGGTTGATCCTGATTCCCACGCTGACATTCTGACACATATTTTTATACTTTTCATACTGGGAAAAAGAATTAAAAACTATATGGTCACAGATTTTTACCAGTTCTTCCATATCCTCATATTTATAAGCAGGAGCATACACATGGTTTTCCTTTCCCATTTCCTCATACCCAAGCCTTGCCTCATAAAGGCCGCTGGCGGTAGTGCCGCTTAAATATTTCCCAATCAAAGGGTAGAGGGAATACATGGAAAATGCCTTTTGCGCCAGAAGGATGCGGGCGCCGGACCTGTTCTTCACATCTTTTAATATGCCAAGATTTTCTTTCAGTTTTTTTTCGTCCACTATATAGCAGGGGGTTTTTACATGCTCAAACATCTTTTGCTCCATAACAGAAATATCCTTTTGATTTCTCTTTCGTATTATATTATATACAAGTTATCTATATCGTCAACCAAATTATAAAAAACAAGTGTTTGAGACTATACTGAGAAATTACAAAAAATCATAAAAAGATATTGAAAAACAGCGAACCGTTTTTCTTCAAAACTTTGTTCACTGCTTTTTGTGTGTCTGCTATTAAGTTGCTTTGATTATGCCAACACCGGCTCTCTTTTTTCGATGATAGCACTGACTTCTTCTACGCTTTTACTTGTTGCTAACGCAATCTGTTCAATCGTAAAATCATTTTGATACATATTCAAGATGATTTTTTCTTCTCTCTCTGCCCCGCCTTTTTCTCTGATTCCCTGAGATAAATTACACATGGCACTCACATCCTCTCTTATTCTATCGTCTACCGGAATACTGTACTCTTCTTCCATAATCCCTAATTTCTCATCAACAGACAATTCCATTGACAACAACGTACTCAGCAGACGATGCAGCTCATATTTATCATCATGCTCTGGAAGTTCATTTGCTATACCTATCAAAACAATATTAAGCAGGTCAAGCCCGCCTTTCCACGGATAAGAACCTATCAGCTTATCGTCCGTCAGATGCACATAGTCCATGCTGTTCTCATCCATGTTCATACACACCCAAATGCTGAAAACACGTTTTATGTCATTATAGTTTGTTTTGACAAAATCTCTTTCTTTCTGCGAGGAAACAAGACGGCTTACATAGAAAACTGCCCGGTTCAGGATATGGCAGCTTGTTGGCTCATCTTTTTGCGCTTCTACATTGACAATTACCTGTGAAATACCGTCTTTCATTCGCACATAAAAGATAATATCAAACCGGATAAGCCCTTCGTTAATCTCCATATTCTCCGTGTTCAGACCGACAATCCGCTGCCCGCTTTCTTCCTTTTCCACATTGGTAAGCCCCGGCTCTACCGGAACCACGCCGATGAAAGGCTCTCCCTCAATGTAAGACACCACATCTTTCGGGTTCATTCCCTTAAACTCATCAACGGTCTTTACCAGGATATGCGCCAGAATGATCTTGTTTCCCAACAGGCGCTTTGCCTTTTCGTCATATTGGGCATCCTCGTCTGCTGCACTTACTGCATTTTTTATTTCTGAATCCACAGACATCCTCCTTTTGTACTGCTGGCAGAATCGGATAGCGGGAATGTACCAGCGCAGGAGAAGTTTGCGTCTTTTCCGCAATCGCCTTTGCCAGTTCTTCACCCATTCCATACAGATTGCCCACTGCCTTTTTCAATGGAATATGTTTTAATCCACCAATATGGGATTCTCCTCCACAACCCAGGGAAGCCCGTATTCATTCAACAGTTCCATATAGGGGTCCGGGTCAAATTCTTCCACGGTAAACACACCTTTTTTGTCCCATTTTTTTGACACAATCAGGGCTGTGCCTATCATGGCAGGAACTCCCGTAGTATAGGAAATGGCCTGAGAGCCCACCTCTTTATAACACTCCTGATGGTCGCACACATTGTAAATATAGATTTTTTTCTCTTTCCCGTCCTTCTTTCCTGTAAAAATACAGCCGATATTCGTTTTCCCAACGGTTCTTGAACCCAATGTGGCAGGGTCAGGAAGCAGCGCCTTTAAAAACTGGATAGGCACAATTTCCCTTCCCTCATACAAAACAGGTGACGTACTTAACATTCCTACATTTTCCAGACATTTCATATGGGTTAGGTAACTTTGCCCAAAGGTCATAAAAAACCGGATTCTTTTCACCCCCGGAATATTTTTTGCCAGAGATTCAATCTCCTCATGGTGAAGGAGGTACATATCTTTTTTTCCTACCTGTGGGAAATCATATTCCCGTTTAATGCTCATGGGTTCCACTTCCACCCAACTGCCGTTTTCCCAATAGGAGCCTTTTGCGGAAACTTCCCTTAAATTGATTTCAGGATTAAAGTTGGTGGCAAAAGGATACCCATGGTCGCCGCCGTTACAGTCTAAAATATCAATTGTATCAATCTCATCAAAATAATGTTTTAAGGCGTAAGCGGTAAACACGCTGGTTACCCCCGGGTCAAACCCGCTGCCAAGAAGGGCGGTAATCCCTGCCTCTTTAAATTTCTCCCCGTAAGCCCACTGCCAGGAATAGTCAAAATATGCACTAAATCCCAGTTCTTTACATCTTTTCTCATAAGCCGCTTTCCACTCTGGTTCCTCAATATCCTCCGGCTCATAATTTGCCGTGTCAATATAATCCACCTTACATTCCAGGCAGGCATCCATAATGGTAAGGTCCTGATAGGGAAGGGCAACATTTAAAACAGCCTCCGGCTTATATTCTTTTATCAAAGCCACCAGTTCCTCTTTCTTATCTGCATCCACTTTTGCCGTGGTAATCTCTGTCTTTACCCTGCCCTTAAGTTTTTCTTTTAAGGCATCGCACTTTTCCTTTGTCCTGCTGGCAATACAGATTTCCGTAAACACATCACTGTTCTGGCAGCATTTTTGAATTGCAACCTGTGCAACGCCGCCGCATCCGATAACCAATACTCTGCTCATCTTTCTTCCTCCATCAACATATCCTCCACATATTTGGGCAGCATAAACGCCCCTTTATGGAGATTCGTGGTATAATACCAGGTTTCTATCTTTCTGTCATTCCACCGTTTTTCATCTAAATCCCTAAGGGGATGGTATTTCTTGGAAACAAAACCAAACAGCCAGTACCCGGAAGAACAGGTGGGAATATGGGCCTGGTACACTTTGCTGATGGGAAAACTGTGGCTTGCCTTTCTGTGCATGGCACGGCAGGATTCCTCATCCTCATCATAAAAAGGGCTTCCGTGCTGGTATACCATAATGCCGTCCTCCCGCAGGGCGCGGTAACAGTTCCCGTAAAATTCCTTTGTAAACAAACCTGCCGTATGCCCTAAGGGGTCTATGGCGTCATTGATAATCAAATCATATTCTTCATGTTTCGTCCTTAAGAACCGAAGCCCATCCTTAAAATAAACGGTTACTCTGGGGTCATCTAATCCGCAGGCATTATCGGGAAAATATTCTTTACACACATTGACAAACACTTCGTCCGGTTCCACCACGTCAATCTGTTTGATTTCTTTATAATAGGACAATTCCCTGCATACTCCCCCGTCGCCTCCGCCGATTACCAGGACATTTTCCACCTTAGGATGCACTGCCATGGGGACATGCACAATCATCTCATCATAGGTAAACTCATCTTTCTCGGAAAAAACAATGCTTCCGTCGGAACTGATAAACCTGCCGAACTCTTCCGATTCAAAAACATCTAACCTCTGGTAATCTGTCTGTGCTCCAAATAATTGTTTTTCCACTTTTACCGATACTTTTACCTTTTCTGTCTGATAATCCGAAAACCATAATTCCACTAAATTTCCTCCTTATCGCCCCTTTAGCTACACCAGGACATTTAACCTTTCCAGATACGGGTCCTGTGTCCCCTGCATGGAACATCCTTTCTCTTTTGCATACATAATATACTGTACAATTTCGTCCGTAATAATCTCCCCCGGAGCTAAAATAGGAATACCCGGCGGATAACACATCACAAACTCACTGCAGATTTTTCCCGGCGTCTCTCTTATGGGCAGAGAAATTTTATCTGCAGAAAATGCTTTCTGGGGGGACACGCACACCTTTGGGGCAATATACTCTGTCTTTAACATATGCGCCGAATCCTTGGAATATAAACGTTTTATATCCGATAATGCCCCTACAAGCCGCTCAATATCCTGCATCCTGTCCCCAATGGATATATAGGCAAGGATATTTGTAATATCCCCAAATTCAATCTGAATATCATATTCATCCCGAAGCAGGTCATAAACCTCAATGCCTGCTAAACCTATATCCCTTGTATATACGGACAATTTTGTCACATCAAAATCATAGACACTGTTGCCGTTTATCAATTCCCTGCCATAAGCATAATAACCCCCGATGGAATTAATTTCCTCCCTGGCATAATTGGACATCTCCACAACCCGGGCAAAAGATTCTTTTCCCCGCATTACCAGATTTCTTCTGGAAATATCAAGACTGGATAACAGCAGGTATGATGCGCTGGTGGTCTGGGTAAGGTTTACAATCTGGCTTACATATTCCCAGTTTACGGTATGGTTTACCAAAAGCAGAGAACTCTGCGTCAAACTTCCCCCTGATTTGTGCATGGACACCGATGCCATGTCTGCCCCGGCTTTCATGGCATTTATGGGAAGATTTTCTCCAAAATAAAGATGGGTTCCGTGGGCTTCATCCACCAGCACTAACATATTGTGTGCATGGGCAAGCTTTACAATACCGGAAATATCGGAACAGATACCGTAATAGGTGGGATTATTTACCAAAACGCATACGGCGTCAGGATTATCAAGAATCGCCTGCTTTAAATCCTCCATCTCCATCCCTAAGGAAATTCCCAGACGTTCATCTACCTTGGGATTTACATATACGGGAACCGCCCCGTTTAACACCAGGGCATTAATCACGCTTTTATGTACATTCCTGGGTAAAATAATCTTTTCGCCTGCCTGGCAGGCGGTCATCACCATACTCTGGACGGAAGATGTGGTTCCCCCAACCATAAAAAATGCATGGTCTGCCCCAAACGCCTCCGCCGTCAATTCTTCTGCCTCTTTAATTACGGACATGGGATGGCAGAGATTATCTAAAGGCTTCATGGAATTTACATCAAGGCTGACGCACTTTTCCCCCAACAATTCCCGCAGTTCAGGGTTGCCTCTGCCTCTTTTATGTCCCGGCACATCAAAAGGCACAACTCTTTTTTTTCTTAATTTTTCCAGCGCCTCATAAACCGGGGCATGTTTCTGGGCTTCCAGATTCATCCCTGCATCACCTCCCGTAGAACTTTCTGTATTTACAAGATAAAAAAAAGGTGAAACTAAATCACCTGTAAAAATTTCTACATTCATGTAGTTGTAGCGTATCATATCATGTGCAAAATTGCAACATTTTTCTTTCCAAATCAAAATCTAAAGTTCTATGTAATGAGGTATAATATCTTCATATTCCCCGTTTTTTGTTAAAAAACCTTTTGGAATACTTCCAAGTTGTATGAAACCAAGTTTTTTATACAATTTTAAAGCGGCAGTATTATTTTTAACTACCGCATTAAATTGAAGAATCCTAAACCCAAATTCTTTACCTTTTTCCATGGAGTGGAGCACAAGTTTTTCTCCTATATGCAGACCCCGCTTCTCTTTTTTACTGCATAGCTGGCATTGCATATATGCCCGCATCTCCCCACATTATTGGGATGTAAAATATAAAGCCCCACAACTTCATGATTTAGGGTATCAACGGCAGCCCCCGAATATGTCTGTTCCGAAAAAAACTTCTTTCCCGTGTCTGAATTTAAAATTTCCATCTGAGGAAAAGCTGCGCCGTCTGTAACCACACTGTTCCAGATTTCTATACATTCCTTTAATTCGTTATCCGTGATTTCCCTGATTTCCAATGACATATATTTTACTCTCCCAATCATTACGCTGCAATGTGAACCTATACAGCATCAATTCTGCAATACGCTCTGAATCTGTGAATCATAACCGTGAAACAATGAATCACAGTCAATCACAGAAATGAGCCTGCCCTCTATATCCGCAATCCTGCCGATATACTTTTCACTAAGCCCCTTTAATATGCAGGGCACAGGCGTAAAATTCTCCCCGGGTACATGATAAAGAGTTTCCGTACTGTCCACAGGAATCGCCAAAGATGCTTTCCCTAAGCTTGCAAGGACAAAAATGGTATCCCCGGACAACTGAAGGGCTTCCTTAGAAAACTCCCTGTACAAATCCAATACGGGAATAAATTCCTGATTTATGTTTATCATCCCTACAATATCCACGGAAACTTCACCATTAGTTCCCGTTATCTGTACCTTTGTCACAATTCCCTTAACATTGTTTACTTCCAATCCAAAATACATGGTTCCAATCTGAAAAACAAAAATATCCGCTTCTTTTTTCATACTGTACCACCTCACTTAATCCACACCAATTGACCATTCCCCTTTTTTATAGTATAATAAGCAGAAAAGCGACCGGCAATGGTCAAACCGATTCCATGTGTGGATTATGCCACGTACTTTAAAAAATGTGGCATAAAACAGGGAGGTATTTCACGATGGATAAAAAGCCTGAAAATGACTTGCGCTATATCAAAACTGAAGCCCTGATTCGGGAAACTTTCCGGGATATGCTAAAGGAAATGGATTATTCAAAAATAACCATCCGGGAACTGACGGAACGGGCAAAGATTAACCGGAAAACATTTTATCTGCATTATGGAACATTAGACGATTTGCTTTATCAACTGCAAATTGAAATATACCGGGATATGTTTGTTTTTATAGAAAAAGTAAATCTCCCGGCAGACTTGGACAAGCTGGTAGAAAAACTGTTTACCTTTTCCGCCAGCGTAGGGGAACCCAATCAAAGAATCCTTTCCTGCCAGGGGAATTTCCCTCCGGGCCAAAGCCCGGCAGACCGTGTAAAGAAGCATATGCTGGGCATTTACTACCCCCGGAACATTTCTTCCAGATACAACCAATTTGAAATTAACCTTATCAATGCATTTTTGTACGACAGCTTGATCTCCATCTATTCCCAATGGATTTTAGACGGCAGAAAAATCCCCCTGGAGGATGTAATTTCCCTGACAACAAAACTGATTTTAAAAGGGCTGGATAATATGGATTTAACCGGCTGATTTTTCTGCTTTACAAATATTCCCGCAAATCCCTGACTAATGTGTCCTCCGCCCTGATTAATTCCATGGTTAAATCCTTCACTTTCTGCTCCGCCCCAGGATACTGGTGAAGATATCTGTATAAAGATTTCACCCCCATATTGCATCCGTCGGTAATAATATCCGCCGCCGTCCTGTCGGAACTGTCCCCTTCCAGCTTCATGTTGGACTTAAACCAGGACATAACCTTTGCCATCACCGCAGGCTCCTTGCCTTCATCCCCATATTCCAGAAGATATTTGTGAGTGGTATCACCAAGCCTTGTATGGGTATCCTTGCTTTCCTGCAAAAGCTTTTTTAAATGCTCATCCCTGATATGCCCTAACACATCATCCAAAGACGTAACACCCATCTTAATTCCTGCGTTACATTCCCTCAGTAACTTTATTGTATCATCATTCATAGAAAAAACCTCCTTTTGGGAAATAATATCCCCCCAAAAAAGGTTTTCTATACAAAAAACGCATATTCTTATGCCCTCCTGGCATAATACTCTTCCGGCCCAATCTGAGCGCTCTTCATCTTTTTCTTATTTGCATACATAAAGGCATCTGCCTGCTCATAAATATCCCCAAGATTCCCATCATCATTTTCCTGGCTGTCATAAACGGCATAACCGCTTGCAATGCTGATGCGGAAAGGATGCTCCCCTGTTTTATTGCAGACTTTCATTGCATTTGTAAAACGCAGAATACCTTCCTGGCAGCGTTTTTCTACATTTTCACCCCACAAAATAACGGCAAACTCATCACCGCCAATCCGGTAGCAGGAGCCGCCCTGGGGTTCCAAGGCATTTTTAATGATATCTGCGCTGCAAAAAAGCATTTCATCTCCCTTTTGATGCCCCAGATTATCATTTACATATTTTAAATCATTTACGTCAAACATAATGATGCCAATGGCAGGCATATTTTTCTTTTCCTTTTCCAATTCTTCCAGCCGCTCCTTAAAAGCCGTCCTGTTGCCAATTCCTGTAAGGCCGTCACGGTAGGCAAGCTGGCTAACAAATTCAGCCTGGACTCCAAGTTTTACCGCGTGAACTGTTTTTTCCAGACTGGAACTGCCGTAACACATAATAAAAACCAAAAGGCCGATGCGCACAAACATGGCAGAATCCCCGGTATTCCCCTGATAAAACCGCGCCAAATCTATAACTGCCGCCAGGGCAATCACTGCCAGTCCAAGTACACGGAGAAATCTGTAAATATTTTTCCTGCCCTCTTTCCCCACATAAAAAGAATTTTTCACCGCTGTCACCAACAACAGCACAGCAGATATTCCTATTAAAATGTGGGAAAATTTTAACGTGTCATGGTAATCTAAGATTTTCCCAAAATGCAAAAGGGTACAAATTACAAATTCTGCTGCCGACATATAACAGATAATGGGCACAATGACATGTTTCTTAAAACCAAAGGCTGCATCCAGATACAACACCAGGGGAATAGGAACCATAATCAGCGAAATGCAGGATACACTCTGCATAAGCCGGCTGTCCTCAGTAAAAAACTGAAACAAATTTGTCTCAGCCATACACCAGACGGCAACACTGTCCGCAAATAATCCAAGATAAAGCAGTTCATGGTTTTTCCTTTTCTGCATATTGATAGGGATATCTGCAATCACTAACAATGCTCCTACAAATAACAAAAGCAGGCATGTAATGAAGGAAACAATCTTCTCCGAAAATGTATGCAGTATCTCTCCGGCGGCAGAATCTATATACAAATGGTCCATACATGCCGTGGAACTTTCATACACCGTATAAAAACGCACTTCCACGGTTTTACCTGCATCTTTTTCATACAGGGGAATATAATTCCATTTCGTACCCAATGAATCATTATAAATCCTGCTTTCCGGCACATAAGGCTCATACCGCAGTTCACCGTCCACATATACCTGATAATAAATATTCTTCGAGCGGAAACAAAGGAACAATCCCTCTCCCAGATTTTCAGGGATTTTGTGATACACACTGGTCTCTTTGTAAGGTTCTACCACCGGTATCCTGTTTAAATGGGATACATCTGCCTGACTGCCATCCTCCAAAACCCAGCCCTCATCAAATGCCGCACGTTCCTTTGAAAGCCTGGCGGCAAGGGGATCCCCCTGGTCTTTTACCGAAACCCATACCATCATAAAAACAAATGACGCCACCATTATCCCATATATGATATGTATTTTATTATTCCATTTATTCATGTCAGCTCAACACATCCATTTCTCTCTGTACCCGCTTCAAATCCTCTCTGATATGGATTTTCTGTGGACAGACACTTTCGCATTTTCCGCATTCCACACAGTTTTTCGGCCTTGTTTCCTCCTTTATCCCCTCATTCCATCTTCGCAGGGTATCTTTTATATTGCCATACACATGATATTCATTCCATATTTTAAAACTGCCCGGTATATCCACTCCTTTTGGACAGGGCATACAATAACGGCATGCTGTACATCCGTTCTGTACCCGGCTGTTTAAAGCCTGTGCCACTGATTCTACTACCTTCTGTTCCTCTCCGCTTAAAGACGTAAAAGAATCAAATGTGCTTAAATTGTCCTCCACCTGCTCCATATCAGACATTCCGCTTAATATTACCTTTACATTGGAAAAACTTCCCACATACCGCAGCGCCCAGGAAGAGGGGCTGGCATCTTTATTGCTTTCCTTAAAAATATTGCCGATATCCTCCGGCAGGCTGGCAAGGGAACCTCCCTTTACAGGCTCCATAATTACCATAGGTATGCCTAAACTTTCCGCCAGCTCAATGCCTTTTGTGGTTGCCTGGCTGTCCTTATCCATATAGTTAAACTGAATCTGGCAGAAATCCCAGGCATAGGATGTAATAATTTCTTTAAAAACATCATATTTGTCATGAAAAGAAAATCACAGATAGCGGATTTTTCCTGCCGCCTTAAGTTCCTCACAATACTCTAAAATTTTCAGTTCTTTTATCTGCTTCCATCTGTCTTTATTTAAGGCATGCATGAGATAAAAATCCACATAATCTTTCTGCAGCCGCTCTAACTGCTCATTAAAAATTCTTTTGGCATCATCTAATGTATGAGCCATCCATACAGGCAGTTTCGTTGCAAGATAGTAAGATTCCCTGGGATACCGGGACAAAGCCTCCCCTGTCACAGGTTCGCTTTCCCCGCCATGGTATGGATATGCGGTATCAAAATAATTTACCCCGCTTTTATAAGCCTTATCAATCATGGCAAATGCCTGTTCTTTATCAATGCCTCCCTTGGCATTTACAGGATAACGCATACAGCCAAACCCCAAAAGGGACACCTTTGCGCCAATATTTTCCATATTCCGATATTCCATAGTGTACCTCCAAGTAATCGATTCCCTACTTATCCCAGCTCATTAAATACAGGGGCAGCGCTAAAAGTACCGCTCCTCCCAGCATATTTCCAATGGTTACGAAAAACATGCTTCTGAATATGCCTGCCAGGTCCAAATCGCCCATAAGCATGTATCCGATTGTAAATGAACTCATATTGGCAATGCAGTGCTCAAATCCTGCCTCCACAAACGCCATGATTACACAAAACATTACCACCAGCTTGCCGCTTTCCGTTTTCATCCTTGTACCTGTCCATACTGCCAGACACACCATAAAGTTACATAAAATACCCCGCAGCACCATCTCCGCCGGCGTAAGCTCGATTTTTCCATAAATAAAACTGCTGTAATAATCCGTTAATATTGCCCGGGAAGCCCCGCTTCTCACAAAAATAAAGGAAAAGAAAAATGCTCCCAGGAAATTCCCTACATAACTGGACAGCCAAACCTTGCACATATCCCAGAACGAACATTTGCTGTTGTAATAGCCTATTGCCATGGTCAGGTTATTTCCGGTAAACAATTCCCCTCCGATAAACACAATCAGTACAATGGCAATGGAAAACAGCAGCGAAGACAGCACTTTTCCAAACTGTGGAAAAGTGGGAAATAATACCGCCGCAGTTACATGAGATAAAATCGTTGCCACCACTATGTAAAATCCTGCCATAATAGACCGGACTAAATATTTCCCAAACTGATTGTTACATACGTCGGCTTTATTTACCGCTGCATTAGAAATAGCATTAATATCACTTGTTAACATAATTATTCCCCTTTCTTACCCCTTATTGCTCTCTCTTTTTCTCCAGTTCCTCTTCAAATAATTTTTCAAACTCCAGTTCCTCTCTGCTGTCCTTCTCAGGGATTTGAACCATACGCTGTTCCCAGGAAGAAAGATACATGGCATTTGAGAGCACAAGGCTCTTCCTTGCCTCTTCTCCCGGAGCAATCAACGGTTCCCCCTTAAGTACTGCCCCTGCAAAATTTTTCAGCACTTTTACATAAGGCTCTTTCTCCTCCACACAGGAAATATCTCTCCATACACCCACCGGTTTGCCGAAAAAATTCTCTTTCTCTTCCCGGTATTCTATTTCCGGCCTGTCAAGTTCACACACCCTTAAACTGCCGCCCTCACATACCAAAAGGGCGTTGTCAAAAGAGATTTCCAGCCGGTTTATCCCCGGCGCTTCCCCTGTTGTGGCAATAAATACGCCTGTCGCCCCATTTTCCCATTCCATATAAGCCGTCACATCATCCTCCACCTGAATGGGATGGTATTTGCCCTCATGGCAAAAACACCGGGTTCTTTTTGGCATATCACAAATCCACTGCAATAAATCCAGGTTATGGGGACACTGGTTCAACAAAGTCCCTCCCCCGTCTCTCTCCCATGTGGCACGCCAGGGGTCTGACGTGTAATAGGCATTGGGACGATACCAGTCGCTCATTACCCAGTTTATGCGTTTGATATTGCCATATGTACCGTTTCTCACCAGTTCTCGGACTTTTTGGTAAACAGGAAATGTCCTCTGATGAAAAATAAAGCCAAACACCAGATTGTCTTTTCCTGCGTACTCCATGTTTCTTGCCTGCCTGCTGTAAACGCCTGCCGGCTTATCACTTAATACATGCAGCCCCCTTGCAAAAGCTTTTAAGGCAATATCCTCATGGGAATAATGAGGCGTCACGATAATGACGCCGTCAATCTGTAATCTGCCTTCATCCACATCCTGAAATAAGTCATCCGCCGACGGGTAAATGGGCAAATCTTTGGGTAAAACATCTTTCAACTGTTCTAACCGCTTGGGACGTACCCTTGTAACCGCAGACAATACCATGCCGGGGACCTGTCCCGAAGCAATAAACCCTGCATACTTACTGCCCATGTTACCCATGCCGATAACCGCCACTCTTATGCATCCTTCTCTACCCATATGTTCTCTCCATTAAAGTCTACTAAAATTGTTTCAAAACTCCATTTCCCGCTTCGGTAAATTTTATTATAACAAAGAAATCCACTGAAATAAACATTTATTTTAATTTTTTATATAATTATTAGGAAATTCAAAGCAGAAAGATATTGACAGAGAAAAATTTCCGTGTTAAAGTGTTTAATAGGTTTTAGTGTATTTTGAGGCTTCAACGAACGAGGTTTAACAACCAAATATTGTATGGAAGGTGTACTGAAATGCCTTGACAGAACGCATTTTCCAGGCATAGAATTGTCGTAGGGGCGACGGTACCACATTTTTTAGAGTGGCGCTTGTCGTTTTTTAATTTGTATCAGGCAGGAATGGCCCGGGTAATTACCGGAATGATTAAATCAGCATAATCATTCCGGCGGAACTATAAATATACCTATATTAACATGTCTAAATGGAGGATTTTAGTATGAATTTAATTCAGGAGTTGAAAAATTTGGGAGTAAATACGGATGAAGGTTTAAGTCGTATGGGGGGCAATTCTTCTCTTTATGAAAGAATGCTGGTAAAACTTAAAGATATGATAAAAAATTCCCCTGTTCAGATGGATTTTGACAACAACGATTATTCTGATATTGTAGAATCAGCCCACGCAATTAAGGGGGCTTCCGGAAATCTGGCAGTTACACCTATTTATGAGTCCTATTCTGAATTTGTAAAATTACTGCGTGAACAGAAACCGGAGGAGGCAAAAGAAGTTTTGGGAAAAGTGCTTCCGGTTCAGGATGCAATTATTAACTGCATAGAAAAATATTCATAAACACATTCATAATTTTCCGCTTATTTTAGAAGGGAAGGGTTTTGTAATGGAAAACTTAAAAAGAATACTAATCGTGGATGATTCCGAAATAGACAGAGAAATTCTTCGAAATATGATGGATGAAGAATTTGAAGTATCCGAAGCAGTAAATGGGTATTATGCCCTTGACCTCATATTGAAAAAAGGAGAAACTTTCGATGCAATTCTGCTGGATGTTTCTATGCCCTTTTGTGACGGAATGAGGGTCTTGCGTGTATTGCGGGAAAATAATTTACGGGATATTCAAATCTTTATGATTACGGCTGAAGCTACAATGGAGAACATAGAGAAAGCATCCCAGTACAGAGTTGCGGAATTTATAAAAAAGCCATTTGACAGAGAAGAGGTATTAAAAAGGCTTCGGGCAAAACTTGGAGTGGAAAAAAAAATTAATCTTACAAGATATAGATGAAACCAGAAAGTACATATCTGATTTGGAATTTATTTACGACCGTTATCTTAGTCTTTCCGGGAAAAACAGAAAAAAAGACATGCGCAGGGCAAATCTTATGAAGATTATTCTGGAGAAGGCCTGTGAAAAAGGTACGATGGATATTGACCCCTTTCAAATGGAGATGATATGCAAATCAGTATATTTATGCAATATAGGATGTATGCTGATTCAGACTGTATCCGCCGACGGAAAACCGCTGAACAAACTAAAAGAAAATGAAAATTATCAACAGCATACCGTAATGGGCGCTTATCTTTTGAGATTGAATTATTCAAAACATTGCAGAAGGTTTGTGGATATCTGTGCGGAAATATGCCAGCACCACCATGAGAGGCTTGACGGAAGAGGATTTCCCCATGGAAGCCGGGGTGACGGCAACTCCATTTACGCACAGCTTTGCGGACTTCTGGAAATTTTTGATGAGTTATTCTTTGCCTGCAAAGAACATGAATCGGAACAGTTTGACCACGTCATAAGTGAGTTGAATGAAGACAGGGGACTCGTTGCCCGCAACGTATTTTCCATGTTGACAGACAGCAAAGGAGCAATTTTAAATTATTATAACGAGAATACAATTTAATCACAAGAAAATGTAAGGATGACCGAAAATGAACAAGAAGACAATGAAATTTTTGAAGATAAGTTTTGTTGGCGTAATCGTTATTTGTATACTGGTATTTGTAAGCCTGATTGGATTTATGACTTCTCAAACAGAGGAAACTATCAATGATGTAAGCAATATCTATATGTCTGAGATTAATAATCAGATTCAGCAGAATTTCAGTTCCATCTTACAGTTACGTATGCTCCAGCTTAAAGGCGTGTATGACCGTACTCCGCCGGATACAACCATACCCAGAGAGGACATTTTAGAAGAACTCCGGGTCAGCGCAGAGGTGAGAGGATTTTCATCCCTGGACATGCTGTCTGAGAATGGTAAGATTGAATCTGTTTACAGCAATACGATATACATAGATAACGTGGATGAAGCCTTAAAGGAATTAGAACAAAATGGTGATTTCGTGACCCTGGGTCATAATAAAGACGGAGAGAAAATGCTTATTTTGGGAAGAGAAGCTCATTACCGCCTGGCAGATGGGGGAAAAAGTATTGCGCTGACGGCAGGCCTCCCAATGGAAGAACTGAATGACACCCTGTTTTTAAAGACAGATGATGAAGGAATGTACTTCCATGTTATAGACAACGAAGGAAATTTTATAATAAAAAATACGGACATATCATATGACAGTTATTTTAAACATCTGTTATCAGAACCGGAACATGCTGATACAGAAAAGTCAGAGCGGATTGTGGAAGATATGGAAAATAAAATGGACAATGGGGAAGATTATTGTTCGTTGGTGCAATGTTTTGATGAAGAGAAATATATCTATGCTTCCCCTATATCAAAATCAGGAAAGGTGGACTGGTATCTTGTATCCATTATGCCTCAGGGGGAATTAAGCCTGTGTATCTCCCAGTTGGACGATATGCGTACGAAAATGACAATTGTTTCCATCCTGGTTATTATATTAAGCATGGCAGTAATGTTTATAGCTTACTATAAGATGACCAAGGAACATATGCAGGAGCTTGCCGTATCGAGAGCAGAAGCTGTCCGTGCCAGCAAGGCAAAAAGTGAATTCTTATCCAGTATGAGCCATGACATCCGTACACCTATGAATGCCATTATAGGAATGACAGACATTGCCATGAAGCACCAAAATGACCCGGAACAGATTACAGAATGCCTGAACAAAATAAAATTATCCAGCAGGCACTTATTGGGATTGATTAATGATGTTCTGGATATGTCAAAGATTGAAAGCGGCAAAATGGAACTGAGTGAACATCCCATGTCCTTAAGGGATATTATGAATGATATTGTAAATATTGTACAGTCCCAGATAAAGCAAAAAGGCCAGCATTTTGATGTTTTCATCCGTGATATTACAGCGGAAAATGTAGTATGTGACAATCTCCGCCTTAACCAGGTACTGATTAATATTTTGTCAAATGCAGTAAAATTCACGCCTGATGAAGGAAGAATTGATATTCATGTATATCAGGAACCTTCCCCAAAGGGTGATGAGTATATAAGAACCCATTTTAGAGTGAAAGACACCGGAATGGGAATGTCAGAGGAGTTTCAGAAAAAGATTTTTGAGACCTTTACAAGGGAAGAAACGGCAGAGGTCAGGCAGATTACGGGAACCGGATTGGGAATGCCCATTGTAAAATCCATTGTTGAGCTTATGGGAGGAACAATTGAATTACACAGTAAGCTTCAGCAGGGAACCGAGTTCCATATCACCCTGGATTTGAAAAAATCAGACATACGCGAGGAAGATATGCGTCTGCCGGAATCATGGAATATCCTGGTGGTAGATAATAATGAATTATTATGTTCCAGTGTTGTGTCAAATCTTGAAGAATTAGGTGTCCATGCAGACTGGACCATGGACGGACAAAAAGCGGTAGAAATGGTTGAAGAGAGCCACGATAACAATAAAGATTATGATTTTATCCTGATTGACTGGAAAATGCCCGGTATGGACGGCATACAGACCATGCATGAGATTCGGAAACGCTGGAAACAGGAAATTCCCATGTTTTTAATTTCTGCATATGACTGGACTGATGTGGCAGAGCAGATTGATGTATCCGTAATTGACGGATTTATCCCCAAGCCGCTTTTCAAATCAACTTTATATGATAAGTTAGTAAAGTATATGGACGGATACACCGGCCCGAAAGAGCATGAGGATGAGAATAAAGTAGACTTCACAGGTAAACGCATTCTTTTAGCTGAAGATATTGATATTAACTGGGAGGTTGCCTGCGGAATGTTAGAGCCTACCGGACTGGTCTTTGAGCGGGCAGTGAACGGTAAAGACTGTGTTGAAATATTTGAAAAATCTGAAATAGGACATTTTGATGCCATTCTCATGGATGTGCGTATGCCGGTAATGAACGGTTATGACGCTACAAGAGCTATCAGGAAGCTGGAACGTGCAGATAAGGATCTTCCTATTATTGCTATGACGGCAGATGCTTTCTCGGATGATGTGCAGGTTTGTCTTGACTGCGGAATGAACGGGCATCTGGCAAAACCCATTGATATGAGGGAATGTATACGTGTATTACAGCAGTTTTTAGCATAGAAGCAAACGATAAAGAAAAAAAATCATCCGGAAAACCTTAACTGGTTTCCCGGATGATTTTTTAGTCCCGCTTCCGTTTGTTTATTCCACAAAATTTCTCAGCGTTTCATACAGGTACGGAACATCTATGGGTTTCCCAACGTGGGCATTCATGCCGTTTGAGAGGGCTTCTTTTTTGTCTTCGTCAAGAGTGTTTGCCGTCAATGCAATAATGGGGATTTGAGCCAGGTCTTTGTTTTCCAGGCTGCGGATTTCCCGGGAAGCCTGATAACCGTTCATTACCGGCATCTGAATGTCCATCAGTATGGCGTCATAGTGTCCCACCCCGGAATTTCTGACCATATCCACGGCAATCTGTCCGTTTTGGGCTGTCTCTACCGAAAAGTTTACCACATAAAGGATTTGCTGGGCAATCTCCATATTCAGTTCATTGTCTTCCACCAAAAGCACCCGTTTGCCTGTAAAATCATATACAACATTATTTTGGACAGAAGGCTCTTCTTCCTGCTGCTTTTGTTCCTGCTCCTGCAATCTGAAGGTGAACCAAAGGACAACTTCGGTTCCTTTATCCGGCTCACTGAATACCTGAATCCTGCCGCCCATCAGGTCAATCAGCTTTTTTGTAATGGACATGCCAAGGCCGACGCCCTGTGTCTTGCTTACGGTAGAGGTATGTTCCCGCTCAAAGGGTTCGAAAATATGGGACAAAAATTCCGGCGGCATTCCGATACCGGTATCCTTTATATGTACCTCATAATCAGCATATTCCCGGATATCGCACATCTTCTGATTCAGCGTAATCCAAATGCTGCCCCCCGGCTTGCTAAATTTTACGGCATTATTTAAGATATTGTAAAAAATCTGATTGAAACGGTTTTTGTCACAGTAAACCCATTTATTTTTTACCGTTGATACATCAATATGCAATACCAAATGCTTTGCGTCAATCTCTGTCTGTAAATTATCCCGCTCCTTTTCCATACACTCTTCCAGGTTGCAGCAATTCTCCGTCAGTGTAACATTGCCGTTTTCAATTTTTGTCATATCCAGAACATTATCAATCAAATTCAGCAATTGTTTGCCGGACACATGAATCTTTTCAATACAATCTGTCAGCTTGGCGGTATCGTTTATACTACGCCGGGCAATTTCTGTAAAGCCTAAAATAGCATTCATAGGAGTGCGGATATCATGGGACATGTTAAACAAAAATGTGGTTTTTGTACGGTTTCCCTCCTCTGCATGTTTCAGGGAATCCATGAGAAGAAGCTGCTGTTCTTCCATGTGCGCGTTAATGGCTGCCAATTCCTTTGCCCGCTGCTGGGCTGCAATCTGCTCCGAGTGTTTCAGGCGCAGGATATGGTTTTTGCGCAGCAGAACAAGAATCAACAGCAGACTGATAAACACAATAGTCATTGCATAACGATAGCGGTACATCATGTCCCATATAGTAAACTGGTAGGTATTTTCCGCCGTCTCTTTAATAATGAAAAAGGAAACCTGATTGTCATCAAGTCTGGCAATTCCCTTATTTATAATAGACAGAAGAATCAGCGTATCATGGGATACAGTACTTTTCCTGTTTTTGTCAAGGGGCACAAGACTGGCAAGGCACTGGCTGTCACCGATAGATGCCACAGCTACAATCTGCAAATCTTCGTAAATGGGCTTGCACAGCACTCTTTCCATGGTGTACTGGTTTTGCAGAACGGCATCCGCTTTCCCGGAAAGAAGTGCGGACAACGCATCTTCCGTAGTATCACAAAATAAAACCTGAAACATGGGATACTCGTCCTCAATAACTTTTTCTATGGTCTGTGAACCGGAAGCAACGGCAATAACCATTTCATTCTCCGGCTGGAATACCACCCCTTTTTTGCACACAAATACTTTTTCCGCATGTAAATAGGCTTCTGTCATGGCAATGCCGGAAGAATGCTTATTAATCTTATTAAACTCCACGCCTGCCACCATATCTATCTGAAGCTTCTCAAGGTCTTCATATGTAATATTCCCGGAGGGCAGTGCCTGATACCTGAACGTAAGGCCGGTTATCTCCGATATCATGTTTAAAACATCAATGGTGATGCCACAAAGCTCTCCCGTTTTTTTATCCTGAAAAAGCAGTGGACAATCCTGAATGGGACATCCTATGGTAATTTCCCCTGACCTGTCAAGGTAAGCCTGTTCTTCCGCCGTAAGCTCTATTGCTGTATTTTCTTTTTCTGTGTCTGCCGATGCTGCAAATGCATCCCAGGGTAAAATCAGGGTGACACACAGAATCAGAAAAGAAGGAATCAAGATTAACTTAAAAAATGTATTTCTATTCATAACATATCACCTTCTGAAACAGTATTTGTATTATTACTATACCTCAAAATGAAACATACTGCAAATTAAAATATGGAAACAAAAAATTTTTTATGGTAAACTTTAGTAAATGCATATTATAGCCGGGAGGTTTTATTTCTCATGAAAAAAAGAATCATACAGGCCTTATGCCTTATATTCATAGCAGGTATTATCGGCATAGGCGTTTTCAATATAAAAGAATACCATTTCACCACAGATACTGTAACAAAACCGGATACTAAATTACTTCTTTCCAAAGAAGATAAGGATTGGAAGGATTTTAGCTTTTCCCTGATGCAGGAAGCTAAGAAGTATGATTATATTATGGCAGAGGTTACCGTAAATGCCCAGGGGGAAGATATTCAATGGACATATGGGGAGGACAGGGACAGCCTGGTAACGGCTTTCCGGGAAAAAAAGAAAGAATGCATGGCCAGGGAGAAGAAAGAGGCGGCGGACTACTGGCTTTTTTTAAAAATCCGGTCAGATGACATCCACGACCTGGATATCTGGAAGGGGGTACAGGAGGAATGGCCCATGTCCCCGGATGAGGAATTTGGTCATTCCGCCCATGTGGGCGACACAGGTTCTGTGGAAATGGAAGATTCCGGGAAATGGAGAGCTTATATCTATGAGGGCTTTCTTTATGTCATAGAATGTGTGGACAATCAGTTGAGCAGTGAGGAACAGGTGGCTTCAACGCTCTGGGATTCTTATATGAATCAGTTGCTGAAAGCCCAGTCCAGCCGTTCCCGGTTCATCAATTATACTATGGATGAGGAGGATTTTTATTGGCGTGACCACAGTAAGCGTGTCATCCATATGAAAAACCCCGACAGAGTATTTACCCAGGTACAGGGTTTTGATGAATTTTTTTATGATGCAGGGGAAAAACTGCCCTGCGGCATCCTTGAGAAAGCGGAGTATACCCTGGCGTCCACGAAAGACATGCCGGGAATAAAGGTCACCTTTACGCTGGATGTACCGGCAGAGGAAGTGGAACTTTCCCAGGACTGGCTGTTTAATGACTGCCCGGCAGATTACCCATACATAATGGAGGTTAAAGATTCTAAGACGGGTGAAGTTTATCAGGAATGCCCTATGCATTTATGCGTGGATTTTCTGGATACTGTCTGGTTTACAGATTCATACGGTCTGACCATGTGGATTTCTTATCCCAGCCACAGGTGGGTAGACGGGAAATGGTACGATTATGAGGAATATCAACATTTACCTGACTCTGAAAAAAAGGCCAGTATCTATGCTGACGGGTATTTTACCTATGAAGAACCGGCAGCGTGGGCCGGCTACCGGGGTTATACAGACGGGGAACCGGAAATCTATGTCTGGAATACAGAAGACAAAAAATTCCAGCCCTTACAGAAGACAGGGAATTATTCTTATGAGCAGTTCGGGTATACCATTTTGGTGCAGGAAGGGGATACTCTCAGGAAACTTGCAAAAGAATATCTGGGAGATGAAGATAAATATATGGATTTGTATATGATTAACAGAGCTACGATTGGAGATGACCCTGATATGATAATACCGGGGATGCTTCTTTATACAGAGTAGCTTTAAGCGGTTTTAAAATACCGTCTACATTTGATACCTGCATTGTACCAAACATAGACGGTATTAGTTATTTTCAAGATATAAACGCCCGCTGCAATTATTTTAAATCTCTTTTTCTCCAATCCATGTTTCCAGACACTTCATCAACTGCTCAATATCCAGCGGTTTTGCAATGTGCTCATTCATACCGGCATTCTTACACCTCTGTATATCTTCCGTAAAAGCATCTGCGGTCATGGCAATAATGGGGATTTCGGCAGCGTCCTTACGGGGAAGCTTTCTGATTGCCTCAGAAGCCTCATACCCGTTCATAATCGGCATCCGAATATCCATCAATATCATATCATAATAGTTTTCCTCCGCTTTTTCAAATTTTTCCAATGCCTCTTGTCCGTTTTCAGCACTTTCTATCGTCACTCCGGTCTCACTGAGAATCTCTTGGACTATTATCCGATTCAGCTCAATGTCCTCTGCTAAAAGAATTCTCTTCCCGTTCAGTTTCACTTTAGTAAACGATTTCTTCTCCGGCAGTTCCTTATCCTTATCTGCAATCTGATTAAAAAGATATACCAGACGTGACTTAAACAGCGGTTTGGATATAAAACCGTTTACGCCTGCACGGCGTGCTTCTTCTTCCACAGCGCTCCAGTCATATGCCGACAAAATAATAATCGGTATATCAGAACCAACCTTTTCACGAATCGCCCGCGCTGTCTCAATACCGTCCATTTCCGGCATCTTCCAGTCCAAAATCACGGCAAAATAATCCTGATTACTCCGGTGATGCTCCCATACCCTCTGCACGGCTTCTCTGCCGCTCAGAACATATTCGCCCTTCATTCCAATGTTCTCAAGAATCAGGCATGTCATCTCACTGGCATTTTTATCATCATCTACCACCAGCACCGGCAAATCCATAAGATTCTCCGTATTCGGCTCTTCCTCATCCACAAGCTTAAGAATCAGCGTTACAAAAAATTGCGTTCCTTTGCCTATCTCACTCTCTACTACAATATCACCATTCATCATGCGGGCAATGTTCCTTGCAATAGTCATTCCAAGTCCTGTCCCCTCAATCTTGCTTACCCTTGAATCCTCCGCACGGCTGAATGGCTCAAACAGCTTTTCCAAAAACTCCTTACTCATACCGATTCCGTTATCACGGAAAACAAATTCATAACAGCCATAGCCATGCATATTGGATGCCTTCTCGTTAATTTCCATCTCAATCTTTCCGCCCGGATTCGTGTATTTTGCTGAATTTCCCAATATATTCATAAAAATCTGCTGCATTCTCATGGTGTCACCGATTACAAGCTCATGCTCCACGTTTGTAATATGCACCTCAAGATTATGCTTCCTTTCCTGCATGGCAGGCCGAATCATGGTTACCAGATTTCCAATCAGCTCAGATAAATTAACTTCCTCCTCCGCCAAATCTATTTTTCCTGATTCAATCTTGCTCATATCGAGAACTTCATTGATAAGTGACAAAAGATGTCTGCTGGAAACAGTAATCCTTCTTAAGCAATCTTCAACACGCTCTTTATCATCCAAATATTTTCCTGCAACTGCCGTCATTCCGATAATGGCATTCATGGGAGTTCTGATGTCATGACTCATTCTCGACATAAAATCACTTTTGGCTGCATTTGCGTAATTGGCGGCTTCACATGCTTCTTTTAATGCCTGCTGCTCCTGTTCTTCCTTCAGCTTACTTTCCGTTACATCCTGTGCCACATATAATGCCCGTTTCGGTCTGCCGTCGCTTGTTGTCTCAGCCAATACGACACTGGCGCGAATCCATGCTCTCCGGTTATTCTCATCCGGCACCATACGATATTCAAATGCAGCCACCGGCTGTTCTACACTCAGGACATCCCGCAGTCTCTGGCAGCTGACATATTCCAAATATTCCTCCCTGTCATCGGTAGAAACAAAGTTTTGGGCATACAGATAAATCGCATGGGTATAATTACTTTCATCTCCCAAGACGCTGCTGACCACCGCCTTCTGCCTTACAGGTCTGATTATATCATTTTCAAGGTCAATATAATATGTTGCAAAAAACATGCTGCTTAAGCTGTTTATAATAGATGCTTTTTCTATCGACTCCCTGTGTGCATGCTCTTGGGCCAGCTTTTCTGACGTAATATCACGTCCCAATATATTAACAACTGTTTTTTCTCCCTGCCGTATATACAGCACATGCTCCTCTGTCCATAACAAAGATGTTCCCCTGTGTCTATACTGGCATATATCTTCGCGGAAATCCTGCACTGTTTTGGCATTTTCCCGAAGATTTTCGAGAAATAATGTGTTTTTAAACGCTTCCTTGTCCGCTTCTACAACCGTTTCCTCCAATGCTTTTCTAACATAATAATCATAATCACCTTCCTCACGCCTGCCTGCAATACCTTCCCTGAGATAGACTCTCTCACATCTTCCGGTTTCCAAATCTATGGTATTTAATATACTATACCTTGATTTGATAATTGCTGCCATTCTCTGGTCATTCCGCATCCGCTCCATGTCTCTTTTCGTCTGTTCATCCACATCCTCAAAAGCCAGAATCGCATAACCGCCCTGTTTTTTGTTCTCCTTAAAATAGGCTGATATGGAAATATACCGCCACTCACCATACAGAAACACCCTGCACAGAACTGTCTTTTTCTTTTCTCCGTTCTTCCACGCTGTCCTCAACGACTCCAGGGAAAGCTGCTTGTATACATTCTCCTGCTCATCAGGGAATATGTATTCGGCTCCTTTGCCTTTAAAAACATTATCCCACAGATAAATTTCTGTGTTCATGGTCTGTCTTATCTTTTCCGTAGTCTGCAATATTTCTACACCGCCGCTTTGCAGATTTACAACATAAATAGCAAAATATGTCTCTCCCAGGGAGTTAATAATCTCCTGATTGCGGATATTAACCTCTTCTCTCGCAAGCCCCTCCCTGAACGTATCATGAACATCCTTCACATAAATCATAACCGTCTGGTTATCATCCGTATAATCAAAATCCGGAACGATTTCCAGTGTGTTCCATCTATACCTGTCACCAGTTCTGCGGCGATAAATACAACTCAGTTTTTTTGCACCTTTTTTCAATTCGGCTTTCACATTCTCAAAATGGACAAAATGCTCATATCGTTCTATATCCTCCTCATAAACATAACCGCATTTGGCAACACCAAAAAACCAATCGGTAAGAGAAGTCATATATTCACGCATTTCCTGAATTTCTTCCTCATCCACTTTTACGATAGAGAAACTATCCGTACTTAAATTTCCCCGCAGGACCTTGTGGTATACATGATTTGCCACCTCTGCATAAGGCGTAACTGCAATCATAAATGCCGGAATCGTTTCCTCCCACATAATACGAGTGGCTGCAATCTCCACTGCCTTACCAAAAGGATCGTCATAATTAACGGAACGTGCTTCCTTTTTATCTCCGATATACAACAGCGGACAATTCGTGCAGGTTCCTTTCCATAATTCATGGCAGACCATGCCTGTCTTGATATTCGGTGCAACCTCTCTTACCCGTTTGTTGTAATATAAAATTTCATGATTATCTTCCCGTATGACATAAACCGCTGTCATCTGAAGTGAATCCAGTATCAGTTCATATTCTCTCGTTTTCACTTATATCCCTCCGTACTTATAATATTTTTGGGCTGAAAATCGGTGTTTCCAGCCCAAATGTCCGCTATTCGAACCCGCAAGGTTCGTTGTAGTTTTATTTCATTTCTGGTTATTTTCTATATTTTTCATCATCGTGTGTAGTTTTGGTGGCTTGCAGGTATGTTTATGTCATTCAAAGAATAATCATCGATTGGTTTGCAAGTACCACAAAAAAATTATAAATGATACTCTTTACTTTTTCAACAAAAATCTTTTATAGTACTTATCATATATTTCTCCACCATTTTATTATGCATCCTTTCCAAATGTTAACTCCATCAACTCTGCTGCAATTTTTTTACTTTGAACCCTCATCATGCTATCCTCTATTTTGGTCTTAGCCAGAAGATTCATACTTCCGTACCACACAATTTCCTGATCCATAATTGCAAAGTGTTCACATGTATCTTCCACTGTTTTCATATAAAAGCCAGCCTGACGCATTTCTTCATGTAACTGCATCCAGAATCCCGCATCGCCAAAGCCATAAGAATCCGGTTGCCATGTTACAATTGTAATCTCAACTCCTGCTGTCTGTTTATCTCGTAATAAATTAATTAATTCGTAGACCTTCGAACCGCTAATAGTCGGACTTGAGATAACAATATTCTTATTGGCTTCCAATAAATCTTTTCTATAAACCTCATAATAGTTTTCACTATCGAAAATAGCATTTGCAGTCTGCTTTTCACTCTTCAAACCACCACATACCTCATATCCAATCTGCTTGTATGCCTTCAATCGCTTTGCATACATATTATCAAACATGGGAATGTGGCTGTCTACATAATCATATACGATTACATTTTCTTTGCCTTCATAATCACGATTTAAACGTCCTGCATACTGCTCTACTACACTTCGAAATGAAACCGGCATTGCCATAAACAATGTATCTAATCTTGGAAAATCAAATCCTTCTCCAATCAGTGAGCCGGTGGCAATAAGAATCACTGATTCTTTCACATCTACCTGATGCAACTGCTCTAAAATCTTTTTGTGTTCTCTTTTTGAATTATTACCTGTCATCAGAAATACATGATCTGCATAACCTTTCATCCGCTCATATAGCTTTTCCGAATGATCTTTATATCTGGATAGCACCACCGGAGTACGTCCTGCTGACACGCATTCCTTTATGTCTTTAAGAATCAGTTCATCCCGCATATCATTATTATGAATGATATCATACGCCTCATTCGGATGCATTTTCTCCGTTATAACCCCTCTTGGAGGAACCACACCAGTAAAACGCGGATAAACCAAATGTGCTATTCCCTGAGACTTTGCTTTTTCTTTTGCTGTGTAACTATATCGTATGGGTCCAAGCAGCATATAATTAATTTTTTCAAGCCCATCGCCTCTTTTTGGTGTTGCAGTGACACCATATACATACTTTGCTTTAACTTCTTTCAAAACATTTGATATTGTATCTGAGGCTGCATGGTGGCACTCATCCACAATAATCATTCCATATTGGTTCAGTAAATTGTGAAATTCACCTTTTTTACAAAGTGAGCCTGCCATTGCAATATCTATAATTCCTGTCGTAGAATCATGTGCTCCCTGAAGCTTGCCTATTAATTCTTTTCGCACTCTTATTCTGCCCGTCTTTGTCTTATATTCAGGTAATTCTTCATCTATATCCAAAAATTTTTCCAGTGATTCCCTCCATTGCTCAATCAATGATGAGGATTCCAGAATAATTAATGTGTTTACTTTTTTTTCAGCTATTATTGCACTACAAACTACTGTTTTTCCAAATGCAGTAGCAGCATGCAATATACCATTATCAAACTTAAGCATTTCATTCAATGCCGGTTTCTGCTCTTCGCGCAATTCTCCCTTAAAATTAACCTTTATATTTCTTCCCGCCTGCCGCTCATCTTCGATTTCATATGGTATTTTTGCCTGTTCAATATTTTCAATCAATGCACCATACAAACCACGTGGTATTTCTATATAACCACTTAAGTGATCTTGTCCCAAATAAATCCAACGGGATGTATCATAATTTGAAGTTCCAATAGCTTGATTTTTAAAATAAATTGGATTACTTATCGCCGCCATTCTCCGAATTTTATTTTGTAAACCCGCTTTAAGGTTTGTACTATCAATATATATCCCATTTGATATTGTTATACTCATCTTGCCATCAATGTCAGAAGCCGAAAATTTTTTATTCTTCTCCCAGGGTTTTTCTCTTTCTTCGCCATCTTCTGAAATTTCTACATCACATATACTGGAGGACCACTCTCTGATTTTTGTCTCGATAAATTCCTTTGAGAGTCGTGGTTTGCTCCATAATATTTCCCATTGGTTTGGGTAAGCATTCCAATTGCTGTCTATAAATGCACTGTTCCCATCTTTTAACGCCTTTCCCTGTAAGGGAAGTGCAATCAGATTACCCACTCCACCTTCTGGAAGCATATCCTGTGCCGGAAGCATTCTATCGTAATATTTAAACGATTTCAGATTGACCTGTTCTGCGCCCTTATCCAACAAAGCCGTACCAAATTTTCGTACTAATGCTGCTGAAATTGGTTTATCAAAAAAAATCCATATATGTGCCCCTCGCCCGGATCTGGAACGTTCTACAAGAGGGTCTATACCATTTAATACACAAATCTTACGCATTGCCTCTACTTCTTCCATCCATGTATCATCCTTATTTGCAAAATCCTTTTTCTCAGCGCCTTTTTCATGATTATCAAAATCATATACCAAGAATCTGCATGTCCCATTAGCAAGCAAGGGATATACACCAATCACATCTGAGGCATTATAAGATTTTCCATGCAAATGTGCCAGAATGTCATCTTTTGTTAATTGCTTGTATGCCCGACATGCACAATCTTTGCAATTCATTTTTTGCTTCCGCTTCTTAGGACATACTTCTTCCCAAAAATTATGGCATTGCGTATAATAGCCGACTTCGCCAGTACCCTTCTTTTCGTTTCTTTTTGCATATACGTCCTGTCTTCCCCAAAATCTGGAATAAAACATAACTGCCATTTTGTCAGTGATTTTGTCTAGGGCCAAAATTCTTGCACCTTGATTAGGATCGTAATCACAAAATTCTTCCGTAGCCCGCAAACGCATAATTTCCTGTTGGTAAGAAATCCCTGCACTATCTAATATGTTCTTCAATATTTGATTTTCCAATTGCAAATCATTCAGTTGTGTTTGCAGGCGGCTTATGTTTTCGATTGGATTTCTCATAATCTTTTCCTTCAATTACTTTTATTACCATTTTCAGTTATGTTTCTTAACATATTGTCAATTATTATAATCAATTTACTTTCCGGCTTATGCAATATCCTATGCAAGTACTCTTAGGATTTTACCAAATCCGGCATTTCTGCCCTCCGTCAAATGCAGCTCTTTAAGGATATCTCCAATACGACGATTCTTATAGCGACGATTAAATACCTTATACCTTTTCAACCCTTCCCGTGTAACAGAACGATCTGGTATGGGAAAGCTTACAATGGAAAACACAGGAATCTGGGACTTTTTATTTTGCATAAAAGTTTACCACCTTACAGATTCTTTTTCAACCAGTCAATCAAGTCTTCCTTTTGTTTCTTGCTATGATTCCGGGCTGTCCCCGCAAATGCACTGTATTTTTTCAACTGTTCCTCTTAAATCTTTGGATTTGATGGGCATTTCGTTCTCAATATATTTTTTTAACTGCATGCAGTGCTTCTAAAGAATCTGCAATCGTTATGCAATGGTAAAGAGAAAAAGCCGCAAAGCCTTAATTTTACTGGCTCTACGGTTCACCTCCAACTATTCGAACTCGACTTCAACAACTATATATTGTGTCCACTCAGTCTTTCATCCACCTTATATTGTATAATTATTCTAAATATTTCACGCATTATTTCTCGTTTTAGGACTTTTTGCAAGCATGCTTGCCTATAATTTCTTTTTCTCAACACTTTTCAAAAAAGTTTTCTTTAACTCTTGTGGCTTATAGAAAAAATGTTCTTCCGATTTACTCAACCGTTTTTCATCTCGCTTAATCCTCAATATATGTTCGTTTAACGCTCTGTTGATTATCTTTGCCAATTTACCAGACAAGGCAATTTTATCTTTTGCCTCTCTTCTATCGACAACAACTGTCAAATAGGAAATGGGACAGCTATTCACAAAATTAAGCATCTTAAATAGCAACTTTCTTCGTTCATCTATGGAAAATCTTTCAAATACTTCCTCTCGTCGAATCACTGGACCTGTATGTATATATTCCACATCAAATCCCGAATCACGAACACTATCATTCAATTTTGAAACCTGTTCTTCTATACCATTATCCTGATTATGAAAAACAAATGTTACCAAATAGTATGCCGGCCGCTCTTTTATTTCTCCAAAATCTCCTGATTCATCAATAAATACACTCAGTTCTTTCATTATTATTTTCCTTTATAAATAATAGAAATGGCGGGAACTTCTTCCCGCCTACGGTGGTCCAAAGAGCTTTCGCCCAGACCAAAATTGTAACTCGTTACAGTTTTATTCTATTCATACCATATCATATCTATACGTGATTTGCAAGTATTTTCCCCTATAACATAAGGTTGTTTCACGAAAGCGTAACAGTTAATGTTTTGATCTCGTGATGCACAACGGGAATGCACCGGCCTGGATT
>CANRJF010000026.1 GCA_947630855.1 uncultured Lachnospiraceae bacterium | reverse complement strand
CGCCTGTATGGTACATGATTTTTCCATGGCGGTTTTCCTCTGTGGCAAATGGATTCGTCACAAATTTCTCCGCAGTCAGTTCCGGGCGGTTGAGATAACCTTTTCCCACACCGTCTCCGGCAATACACAACTCCCCTGGCACGCCAATGGGAACAATCTTTCTACTTTTATCAACGATATATAACTGAACATTCTGCATAGGATGACCTATTGGTACTACCTCTCCTAAATCATCATATACATAATCCATACATCCAACCGTAGTCTCTGTTGGACCATATTCATTATGAAATTTAAACATTCCTTTAATTGAATTCTTAAAATTTCTGATACTTTTTGACAGCAGAACCTCTCCACCCACAATAATATGTTTTAAATTGGTATTTACTAATTTTACATAATTAGATATTAACTCCATATGAGTTGGTGTCATTTTTATAAGATTAATTTTAGGATTTAACAATGCTTCCTCAAAATTACTAATAAAACCTTTCTCATATATGTAAATTGTCCCATTAGTAACTAAAGGCAAATAAATTGATGTAACCGTTATATCTACATAAACCTCTGTTACTAAAGGCATATGTATTGGTTTTCCCTTATAATATATATATATCAAATTTGAAATATAATAATTTAAATTTCCATGACTAATCATTACACCTTTCGGTTTTCCAGATGAACCTGATGTAAAAATAACATAGCATAAGTCACTTGCTATATTTTTATTTACAACAGGAGATGTCATACAACTATAATCTATTTTGTCTAAACTGTACCAACATGCATGTATATTTATATTATATCCGTAAGATAATGCCATCTTACTGTCTGCCATAGACATCATATATTCAATTCTATCTAATGGGTAGCTGGGGTCTATCGGCATATACGCTCCGCCGGCTTTCAACACGCCAAGCATTGCTACAATCACATGCCAGCTCCGTTTCGCAATAATTGGCACTACATCATTTGGCTTTACTCCCTTTTCTCTCAAAAAATGAGCAAGCGAATTTGACATCTCATCCAGTTCTTTGTAGGTAAACTTCTGCTCCTCAAACACCAGCGCTATCCTATCCGGTGTCTTCGCCGCCTGCTCCACGAACAGTTCATGGACACACTTATCCCTTGGATAATCCACATAGGTGTCATTAAATTCACAAACTACTTTTTCCAGTTCCCTGTCAGGGACAATCTTAATTTCCCGGATTGGCCTTTCACTGTTTTCTGTTATCTGTTCCAGAATATATTCCAGACGCTCTAAAACATACAAAACCTCTTTCTCCTGGAATATTTCTGTCTGATAATCCACATGAATGGTAGAATTGTCATGTCTATCTCTGTTATCAATATGCAGCACAAAGGGCACTTCGCTATATCCATTAGAATACCATCTGGTATCTGCTCCGGTATCCGTCGTTGCGTTCTGATAACTAACCATTGCATCATACAGATTTCCGGAAAAATTCTGTTTTTCCCGAATAGTTTTTAATATATCTGCATAAGGATATTTCTGATGACGAAAAATATCCATATGCCCTTTGGCAATCTGCCCCATCAAATCTGAAACTGTCCCTTCTTCTGCTATGGTTACCGTAAGGGGCATGGTAGAAACAAACATTCCGGCAATGCTCTTTTCTTTTACATTGCTGCGGTTTAATACCGGGATACCAATGGTGATGGACTTGTTCTCCTGATTAATTTTTGATAAATAGACCACAAGCGCCGTTTCAAACAAAACTGCCTGTGTGACCGGATGTGACTGGCAATATTCTTCCATCTTCTGCTCCAAAGATGCAGACAATACCCGTGTAATCCTCCCTGCTTCAATGGAGCCTTGGGAAATCGTACAAGGTTTCATGGGACTTTCCTCAGGACGAAGAACATATTTTTCCTCCCAATAGCTTTTATCTTTCAGATAACGGCCGGATTCCAGATAAAATGACTCCGTTTTGATATAATCCTTATAGTCTGCCTCTGGAAGGGAAAATTCCTTATTTTCTTCCAGCTCATGATATGCCTCCTCCAGCCTGTCTGCCATCAGGGCAAATGTCCATGCATCTGCAATCAAATGGCTTAATGCCACTAATATGCCGCTATTCTTCCCAATCTGAAATACAACAAAACGATACATGGGTCTGTTTATTAATCCAATCGGGTCTTTTGCAAATTTTTCTGCATAACAGTCAAATTCCTCTCTGGATGCAAATGTCAGAATCGGAATATCTCCCACCACTTCTTCTGACACATATTGTTTTGGCACATCCTCTTCACAAAAGCGCAGACGCATTCCGCTCTGACTCTGCAAAAACAATTGTATTGCCCGCTGCAGCAATCTGCCATCCCGACCTTCCCGATAAAAAATAGCGCCGCAAAGGTTTGCAATTGAAGTATCCTTATAATATTTTTGTAAATTCCAGATATTCTGCTGTTGTGCAGTCAAATGAAAATATTCCATTCCTTCCCCTTTCATTTTTCTTTCATATTGTATTTTGCAATGTATTCATTGCAATTATATTCTTAAAACCAATTAAAATCAATATAAATGCAATTTATTTATTGCAATTTTTGGGTTACCGGTCACGAAGTGACACATAACGATTGGAGTACAACATATGTCTCAGAAAATAAAACAGGATATCTCTCTTGGCAGCAATATCCGAAAATTGCGCAGACAATCCCATCTCACTCAGGAACAGGTTGTTGCACGTCTGCAGTTACAGGGAATCGAGATATCCCGCAGCAGCTATTCACAGATTGAATGCGGCACTTATAATATCCGGGTTTCTGAATTGATTGCCCTTGCCCATCTTTTTCATACGGATTACAATACTTTCTTTGCCGAACTTGAACATGAAAATAATCGTTAAAAGGAATAGCACAATATTAGCGCTATTCCTTCTCGTCCCTGCTATCTTTCCTTTCGAAGCTGGATATAACGGATAACGCCAAGTATAAGCGAAAGTATCCCGCCAAATATTCCAAATAACATCCATGTTATAACTGTCAAGATTAAAATTGCTATATCACTATTAAAAAACACAATCACCCGGCAGACCGTTCTTGCCGCAGCAGATACAAAACTCCACCCCCATATCATGATAAGAAGCCCTGCCGTAAGATACACCTCTGCCGACCTTATTAATAACTCAATCAATATCAAAACACCAAAAACCGCTGTCAGGCATAATAATTTTTTCAACTTCTTTTCCTGCTGCCATTTTGTTTCTCCAAACAACCAACTGTATATTTTTTCCATTTATCTATCTGCTCCTTTGTATATATAACTGCTACTCATACTCAAAGACTACTTTTTGTTTTACTTCATATCGTCCCTCTTCTATTGATACAATCTCCATATCAATCAATTCCTCAAGAAGTTCCTCCACCTCCTGTTCACAGAAATCCATATCATCCCAGTTCTTCAATTCAGTCAAAATATATCCTATCACGTTATCATCTGTTACTATGTATTGTTTTGTCGCCTGATATAATGCCACACAAACGGTAATCTGCTCTTCATCCAACTCAACTCCAATCTGCTCTATCAGTTTTAACAGAAGAATTGCACATGCCAGCCCTTTATTATCCAGTTCATCTTTAACCATAGAAAAAGCAAATTCCAGGAAATCACAGAAATGAATAGATATATTTTTTATAGAGTAATACTTCCCTGAACCATCTCTCCTGACATTTATCCTTCCCCTGGTATTCTCTACGACTCCTTGTTCCTCTTTCTCTTCAATTTTAATTACTTTATTAAAAACCTCTTCAACCTGTCTGCGGTCAATCTGTACAGAAATATTGTATAAGTCTAATTTGTCCTCTACCTTATAAATATAATTGTTCGCATGAAAATCCAGCCATTCCACAGGTGTCCATAATTCTTTAGATTCTGTCTTTCCCATACTGCATTTCCTCCCTTTATCTGTGATAACATACAAATCCTGCCCATTTTTTCCAATGTGCATAAGGCCTGTCATTATCAGCCATATTTTTGTAAACTTCTTTTTTCTCTGATATTTCCAGAATCTGTCTCAACTCATTGTCCTTTCTTATTTCTTCTAAAGTAAGTGTCCGCAGGGATTTCTTTGCCTCATGCAACGCATCGCCAATCGGCATAATCCTCAGATTCCTGTAAAATAGAATCATTAAGACAGCGGAAGAATCATCAGATACCTTCCATAATGTAGCAATGGTATTTTGTGCGCCGGCGACTCCTATGGCCCACCCTATTCCATGGCCGGCGCTTAAAGAACCCATAAACCCTACACCGCTTTCACAGGCAGAAAGCACCACCAGCTTTGTATTGGTTAAATCCATAAAAAGAAAATCATCCCCAGGCACAACCCCATTTCCATAATCTTTATCTCTCCTGCCCTCCTTCCAGTCTTCATATCCGGCAAATTTAAGTATGAAACCGACAAACAGATTTTCAAAAATCTGCACTTTGGCATCTGTTGTAATGTGTTCACCATGGACGGCAATATGTATCATATCCTTTTGCTTTTTCCCCCACAACAGCTTCTGTTTAGCCTCTGCCCCCAGATAAGCCTTAGTTTGAAACATCCTGGCTATTTGGATACATTCCATTTCCCCACATGGCAATGGAGGTTCCTGCTGAGTTCCATGCAGATTCAGCTTGGGATTTCCTATAACAAGTGCATCCGATTTCTCCATACATATCTGCACATCCTCTTCCACATAGCACGCTGAATCCACCAAAATAATATTCATGGGTTCTCCGTTATCGTCAGAAAACAGTAAATCCATGGGCAGCATTTGTAATGTAAAATCCAGGGCCAGATATATTTTTTCTTTTCCCTTTACATATTTGAATACAGGCGATGCTAAGGATTGTTTCAAATCCATGATAATCTCTTCTTCTGATTTCCTCACATTATTTTCAGCTCTCGTATTTTCATCCAACAGCGCTTCCGCTTCCTTATCCAGTTCTGGTTCTATTGGAATATCTATGATATCCAATATTTCTGTCTTCCCTTTCTCCCCGGATAAAACAATGGCAAGATAGCTGTATACTGCTTCCTTTTCTCCTGCTCTTACTGCTGCGTCAAACATAGGACCATCAATTATAAAATTGTTATAGGCAAAATACTCTACACAGACCGTGTGGGGCGGCACTTTTATGGAGCCAAATTCATAACCGGGGAGCAACTGGCGGAAGGGAATTTTTCTGTTTAAGTTTTCTTCATACTCTGCCAGCTCTAACCGACATGCCATTGCCTTCTTCTCATAGTCAGCCTGATCCAGACTGCCTCTCTCACGTGCCATTTTTAGAGCCGCCAACATTCTGTGATTTTGCCTGAAATAATACATATCCATCTGGTCATCTTCATATTTTCCTAAAATATTTTTTAATTCACGGTCAATGGTTTTACAGTACATGATTTTTTCCAGAAGGATTTTACATTCTTTTTCATCCAAACAGGAAATATTCCCTTCGCATTTAAGAATTTGTATGTACATACTAACCAGACAGCGGATGATAGTCAGATACGAAAATATATTTCCACATCCCTTTTCCATAATGCGATCCTGGAACAATTCCGCAAGTTCATTCATAAGCGTTCTTGCCGTATCATATTGACCGTTTATAATTAAAAGTTGGATATGGTTCATGACCATATTCCAATATTGTTCATAATCTCCCTTCTGGATTTTTTGCATAAGCCTTTCTGATATCTGCCATGCACTCTGCGGGCTGTTTGTCTCCCATTCCCATAGCATCCTGCTGTACCAGTAGATACGTGCCATCTCTTTGCTATAATCATTTTGATAACTTTTCTCTAATTTTTGTAAGAGAAAAGGAATCTTATTACCGTAATCACGCTTCCTTTCATTTACTAATGCCATTAAATAAATGGTATCCAGACGTTCCTGCTCACTTTTATCATCATCCTCGTCCAAATCTCTAATGCACGCCTTGTACACCATTTCAATTTCCTTTAAATTGTCCTCATAATCCATTTCCGTTTTATTATAATGACCGCCTCGAACAATTTTTGCCAGCAGTTCATTATGGAGCAATGCTCTGGTTTTTTTTCGCAGCCTCTTATCCTTCACCTTTTTCATCTCTTTAAAATAAGGTGTTACATCTTTTCCCTGTCTCATTCCTATCACTGCCAGATTATTCATATAGTCCATATAAGTTTCATTTTCCCTGCCAAATTTCTGCTCTATCTTTTTGATACTGCCAGCATATAACTTCTCTGCTTCTCCCAGGCTTCCGTTTTTCAGATAGAATATTCCCACATAATTGTAAAGATTGTAATATAGTTCTGAATCACACTGGTTAAATTTTTCGCATATGGACAATCCATCCTGAGCATAATGAAACATCTGAGCGGTATTCTCCAGATTATTACAGATAAAGGCTGCCATTACATATACCTGCCCGTAAAAGTAACGTTCTTCCTTATCCGTTTTCAAATATTTTGTAATCGCTTCCTGCAAAATTTCCAGAGCTGCGGCATCCTGCCCCTGTTTTTGTAATATAGACGCTTTTACCCATGCAATTTTGCATTTAAGAAAATTGTAGTGCTCATCTTCCTTTTTTTGCTCCGCCTCCTCATCACTTCGTTTAAGCCATAACTCATACCCTTTGTCTGATGCTTGTTCCAAAACATAACTCTGCATTGACAAAACCTCACAGAAAAGGCAACTGTTTTTTGATGCATACGTCTTTAAATAATCGTAATTTTCCTTCATTTCGTCTATAAACAAGCTTTTCTTATATTTGAAATAATACTCTCTAATAACATGCAATTTCATCAAGGCATACTCCGGGCTGTTTATTCCGTATCTTACTTCTAAAAGTTTTAAAATATTATCTGCATACTTCTGCCCGGCTTCTACATCCTCAGCTGCCCTTACTAAAAGAGCGCTTATGTGTAACTGATATGCCCCCCAGACATATTCTAAAATCCCGCTTTTCTTAAAATATTGATTACAGGTTTGACATTCTTTTTCCTCACCTGACAAATGTATTCCTCCGGCAGATAAAACCACCTCATAATATATGCCCCGTTGATAATTCAAATCGTTTATTTTTAAGATTTCATTCAATAAAATGTTTAAAATATGCCTATACTGCTTTAGGTCATTTCTTTTATGAAGATAAAATGAACCTTCCTCTGTTTCCTGTACAAGAAGAATCTGATAAAAAACTTCTAAAAATTTGTTTTCCATCGTCCGAAATTGATCCCGTCTCATTTTATAAACGTACAGATTATTATTTTTCTTTTTCAACCGCTCTCCCCATTTCTTATCTTTATATTTTGCCCGTTTATCAAATAAGCAATTAATTCAGCGTTTTTTAGATGCCTGATTCGATAAATTTTGCCATCGTTCATATTCAGATATAAAGCTCCGTCTTCTGCAACGGCTTCCTTCAGACAGGCAAATCCCCAGCGGAAGTTTTCTGTTTTTTTGCCCCCACCAAATTCTGCTTTTCCTATTATTGCCCTTTCATATACATCAATATATGTTCTTAAAAAACCTCTGGATTTATAATGTCCCAGCAGACTCCCCTTATTGTTCAACTGCTCCCCGGAAATATATAAGTCTCCATAATTTCTAAATGCTCTGGCAACTTTTTCAGGAACTTCCTGCCTATCCAGTGCAGCTTCCATATCATCATAGTTATAATCCAATTCCTCTTCATCATTTCTATTCATCGGATTAGACCCTCTCCTTCTATTTGAAATTGAACGGTTACTACCTGCTTCCATTTCGATACCAGACCTGTTTCACAAAGTAGACTTTTTGAAACAGGTCTGATATAATTTTTTTGCATCGGTTTTTGACAAAAGAAACTATGTATAAAAACTAACTTAAACTGTTTCACGTTGTCTACAATTTGTTACAATTTTCTTCCAGCTCCCTTTGTTCCATGCATCTTCGATAAAAGGTCACATGATTAATCTGCAATTCTTTTGCCGCATTCCGCAGAGATATCTTACCCTCTCTCCAAAGCCGGTAATAATTTTCAAACTTATCTGGCACATCCTTTTTCCTGCATCCGAAATGAATCCCTTTTTGTTTTGCAGCGGCAATCCCTTCCGCCTGCCGCTGTCTGATAAAAGCACGCTCCGTCTCTGCCACATATGCCAGAATCTGCAGAACCAAATCAGCAATAAATACTCCTGTCAAATCGGAATGGGCGGAATTTGTATTAAGAAGCGGCATATCAATTACCTGTATGTCTGCTCCGATTTCTTTTGTTACCCTGCGCCATTGTTCCAGAATCTCCTCATAATTTCTTCCCAGGCGGTCAATACTTTTTACAATCACCACATCTCCCTTTTTCAAACGTTTCAGCAATCGCTGGTATTGCGGCCGGGAAAAATCCTGACCTGACATTTTGTCCAGATAGATATTTTTCTTTTTTATTTTCTGTTCTTCCATAGCAAGAAACTGCCTTTCCGGGTTCTGTTCTTTTGTAGAAACCCTGATGTAACCATAACGTTCCATATCGTCTTCCTCCTTTATTATGATAGCTTCTATTATAAAATGCAAACGAATCATTCTGTTTATACATATAATTTTTTCTGGCAATGCTTGAAAAGGAAATACCGACGTTTCGGAATAAACAGTCATCAAGGCAGGACTAAGCAGAAGGAGAAAAAATTATATGTATGAAATTTTAAGAAATATTTGATAGTAATATCCGTGGTATTGTGGTAATATCTTAATTAAATAAAATCGGGAGTTGAGAGGAGTGACAGGCATGGAATTTCCCTTTTATGATGAACCTGATACAGCTACGATTATCTGTTGTCACATACTGGAGAAGACAGCTCCTATTCTGTATGTATCACATGATAAAGAAGACGGAATGTGGCAATTTCTATGTGGAAAGGTACATGAAATTGAAGAGGCAAAGTTAGTATCTTTAAAATGGGTTTTTGATTTAGATAATTCTATTGCTGTTCTAAAAGATATGCCTTGCGGCTGCTATGCCGAAAGAAAAACACAAAATGATGATTGGATTATCAAAAAATGATTGCAGAGCATGAAAAAGTACGGAATATGTGTATTATGGAAATGCTTGAAAATGTTGAATTTTTGGGCATTTTTTATTATGCCTTGACGACATACAGAAATTTGTGTATAATTTCTTTACAAAAGGGAGGTACTGATATGCCAACAATCCGTTCAAGCGCAGACCTACGCAACAGTTACAACGAAATATCCACCTTCTGCCACACTTACTCTGAGCCTGTTTTCATTACCAAAAACGGCAAAGGCGACCTTGCCGTTATGAGCATTGAGGCGTATGAACAGCTCATTGGACGCTTTGAACTGTACGGTCTAATCCATGAAGGCATGGAGGATATTGCTGCAGGCAGAACACGTTTATTCTCTGAAGCAATGGCAGACATCAGGAGCAAACGCACACCATGAACTATGATATATACATTACCCTTTCAGCAGAAAAAGACCTGAGCCGTGCGGCAGATTACATTGAATTTACACTTAAAAACCCACAGGCTGCAGACCACCTTTTGGATGAAGCAGAACGGCAACTCAATGCCCTGTCCCGATTTCCCAAACAGCATCCACTCGTTGATGATAGCATACTTGCCTCATGGGGCATCCGTTTTACCCAGGTCGGCAATTACCTTGCTTTTTATACCGTTTCTGACAAGGAAAGCATAGTCAGGGTTGTCCGGTTCTTATACGAAAAAAGTGACTGGGGCTCCATCTTAAAACTTGGCTTCTCACTGATATAAGGCAGCACTCCCCGCTAACTGTGGAGATATTTTTTTTAAGACCTTGGTGCAAATTTTCTTTTCCTTTTCCGCATTCTTGCTATTTTCTCTCCCTGTGTATATAATAATTTAAAAACGGAGTGTTACAAATGAAAATAAATGAACAATGTCTGCCCTGTCTAATCAGCCAGGCAGTTAAAACAGCCCGCCTTGGAAAGGCGGAAAATCGGGAACAGTTGTATCAGAAAATATTTGCACATATGAGCCATACGGATTTTTCTAAAACCAACCCGGAGATTATCGGCGAGAATTACCGGCTGATAAAACAGCATATGGGTTGTGAAGACCCGTACAAAGAAATCAAGAACTATTACAATAAATTTTTTCTGGAACAGCTTTCTTACTATGATGAAAAAATCCAGTCGCTGGAGGATGCTGTAAAATATGCCATTGCCGCAAACGTTATCGACTTTAATCCTGTTCACAGCAATGTGAAAGAAGATGTGCGGCAATTATTTGCATCAGCAGAGCAGATGACGTTGGAAATTAATGATGTGGACTGCTTATTTCAGGATGTTCAAAAAGCAGAAAGCATTTTATATCTGGGGGACAACTGCGGAGAAATATGCTTTGATAAGCTGCTGATTGGACGTATTAAAAAAATAAATCCACAGTGCCGCATTTTTTTTGGAGTCCGGGGAGAGGCTGTGGTCAATGACAATACAGAGGAGGACGCCTATTTTGTGGGGATGGATGAATATGCCTCGATTATCAGCAATGGAGATTATTCCCTGGGAACAATCCTTTCCCGCACAAGCCCTGAATTTCAGGAAATTTATCATAATGCCGATGTGATTATCGCCAAAGGACAGGCAAATTATGAATCCTTAAGTGAAGAGGAACAGAATATTTATTTTCTCCTGATGGTTAAATGCAGTGTAATTTCTTCGTATATCGGAGCAAAAGAAAAATCTTTCGTATGTCTTAAAAATATAAAAAACCGATAATTGTTATTTTCATTTTTGTATCCCCCACATCTTGTAGTTGCATCCGAATGTCTGTTCGTGTATAATAGGATTCAACAAAAGAACGTCTGTTTGTAAGACAGCAAGGAGGTTTTCAATGGCATACTTAGATAAAGGGAAAATTTACGCTTTTGATTTTGACGGCACACTATGTCGGGAAGCCTATCCCGGCATCGGTAAACCAAACAAAGCCATGATACGCTACGCAAAGAAATTAAAGAGAAAAGGAAACCGCCTTATTTTATGGACCTGCCGGAACGGCAGACATTTAGAAAATGCGGTTACCTGGTGCAGAGAGCAGGGGATTGAATTTGATGCCGTAAACCAAAATCTGCCGGAAATACTGGAAATGTTCGGCTCAGATTCCAGAAAAATTACTGCCGATTACTACGTGGACGACAAACTGATTGGCATAAGGCCCATCCTGTTGTCTTTCCTGGCATGAAGGGGGAGAATCTACTCCCCCGCCTCTCCTTCTCCCCCTGTATTTGCTGTTTCCACGGCTTCCGGCTCCATCACCGAAAGCTTATGTAAAAAATTCACTGCAAAGGGCAGAGACACGGCAAATGTGAGAATATCCGCCACCATCTGAGCATACTGTATGCCTGTAAGCCCCCATATATTTGACAGTATCAGCAATACGGGGATAAAAAACAAACCGCTGCGCAATATGGATAAAAACGTGGCTGTTCCGTTCTTTCCGATACTTTGAAACATCATATTGGAACATACCGACAATGGCTGGAAAAACAATGCCACTAACTGGGCAGCCAAAGCCACGCTTCCAATGGCAATAACCCGGGAATCATCCCTAAACAACGCTACTAACTGTGATGTAAAATGCATTCCCACCAAAGCACTGCTTCCCAACAGGATTTCACCTACCAGCAGGGTAAAGAAAAATCCCTGCCTCACACGCTTATATTTTCTTGCGCCGTAATTGAAAGACGCCACCGGCTGAAATCCCTGGCCGATTCCAAGACAGACTGCAAAAATGAAAAAACAAATTCGGTTTACAATTGTCATTGCCGCCACTGCCGCATCTCCGTAAATGCCTGCCTGCCCGTTTAAAAACATGGTAGAGATACTGGACAGCCCCTGGCGCATCATACTGGGAAAACCTGTTTTACAAATTAAAATCACTTCGCTCCATTCCCTGGTAAGATATTTCACCGACAGTTTGCTGGATGTCCTTCCCCTTAAGAACATGGACAACAAGATAAAAAAACTGATTGTCTGGGAGACTGCTGTGGAAATTCCCGCTCCCGTCACTCCAAGCCCCAGCCTGCTCATAAAAACATAATCTCCGAAGATATTTAATACTCCCCCTGTGGCAAGCCCCACCATAGCAAATGCCGCCTGCCCTTCATAGCGCAGTATGTTATTCAATACGCAGCTGCTTGCCATAAATGGCGCCGCCAGCAGGATAAAAGCTGCATAAACCTTTGCATAGGGCAGAATTGTGTCCGTGCTTCCCAACAGATACACAAGTGGTTCTAAAAAAATAAGCCCCATTATTTCTATGACAACCCCTGCTGCTATACTGCATACAAAACTTGTAGAAGCAAACCGGGACGCGCTTTCAATATCCTTTGCCCCAAGACGCCTGGAAATAATACTTCCTGCCCCATGGCCAAACATAAACCCAAAAGCCTGGATAATTGCCATCAATCCAAAAACAATCCCCACGGCGCCGGAAGCGCTGGTGCCAATCTGGCCCACAAAATAAGTGTCTGCCATATTATAAATATTGGTTACCAACATGCTGATGGTAGTGGGTATTCCCAACATCACAATCAGTTTCGGTATGGGTGTTTCCGTCATTTTTACATATTGTCTGGATTCAGTTTGAAGATTAGATTTTGCCATATTTCCACCCCTTTAAACCAAAGACACAAACACAATCATTAAACATCCAATTGTTCTAAAAAACCTTCCAGTAATTTTTGCAGCTTTACCATGTTCTCCCTGTCATGGATGCTTAAAGCATATTCATACTGCCTTAGCAGCTCCCCAAGACGCTGGCGGTTGAGCCCTGTGGATTCTGCAAATACACGTCTCCCCCGTGCCAGGATAAGTTCGCTGTGCCCGTTTATTTCCCGGTGATTCCTGTATTTTTCCAGTTCCTTCACCTTCCTGTCAATTTCCTCCTGGGACAGGCGGAGGTTTTTACTGACAAATACTTTCTGTACCGCATTTTCCTTTGCTCCGTCACCGGCATCCGCCACTAAAATTCCGTTGATATCATAGGCAAATGTAACTGCAATAGATGCCTGCCCGGCGGGCACAGGCTGGATTTTCAGTTCCAGTTCCCCCAGGAAAAGGTTATCGTCACAATAATATTCTTCTCCCTGGTATACCTTTAACACCACCTTCTCCTGCCCGTCATACATATTTGTATATCTTTCGGTATTGGCGCTGGGAAGCACGCTGTTCCGCTCAATAATAGGAGAAAAAACAAGGCGGTTATCCCCATTGCGGTTATTTACGCCTATCCCCAGGGTAAAAGGACAGATATCCGTAAGCAGTAAATCCTTTAAATCCTCGTTGCGCTCCTTCATTCCCCCATAGATTCCTGCCCCCTGGGACACAATCTCGTCGGGAGAGGCTGCAAGTTTCGGTTTCCTCCCTGTCAGGCTTGTAAGAAAATAAGATACCACAGGCATTTTGGAAGAACCTCCCACAAGAACAATATCTTCCAAATCCTGCACCTGATAGCCGCTGTCCTTTAATGCCCTGCTGACAATACGCCCTGCCCTGGTAAATATTTCCTCACAGCATTTTACCAATACCTCATTATTGAGAAAAACTCCCCTGTCTTCCCCGTCTATCTCATAGTGATACATAACAGTTTCTTTTTCCGATAATTCCTGCTTGCTTTTTTCAGCCAGACGCAGTAAAACAGCCTGGATTTTCGGTTCCAGTTTTTTAAAATCCAGGTTATGGCAATTGCAGAGATACTCTGCGATTTTTTCATCGAAATCTTTTCCCCCCAGTTGATTGTCTCCGCTGACTGCCACAATTTCTATAACATTTTCAAAAACATCTACAATGGAAACATCCAAAGTGCCCCCGCCAAAGTCAAACACCAGATAGACTCCTTCTTCCCCATGTTCCATGCTGCCCGCCAATGCCGCCGCAGAGGGTTCGTTTATCAGCCGCTCCACTTTAAGCCCTGCCAAAAGACCCGCCTCCTTAGTGGCTGCCCGCTGGTTATCATTAAAATATGCCGGCACACTGATAACGGCCTCTTTTACCTCTTCACCCAGATATTTTTCCGCATCCTCCTTTAACTGTTTTAACACAAGTGCGGACAATTCCTGGGGAAGAAAAGATTTTTCCCCAAGGGTAATCTTCTGGTCTGTTCCCATTTTCCTCTTAAAAGCCGCCGCCGTTTCCCCGGGATTTGTGACAAGGCGTTCTTTTGCCACAGCCCCTACCAGCATATCTTCCCCGTCAAGGCTTACTACACTGGGAGTTAAATATTCTCCCAGCGCATTGGGAATCTGCTCTGTCTTCCCATTCCGGTACACAGATACCAGGCTGTTTGTTGTCCCCAAATCAATTCCTATAATTGCCATATATTTTAATCCTCCGCAAATTCTTCCATCACACGGGCGCAGTCAACGCCCTCCTTCCAGTTTTCATATCCGTTTGTATTTCCCTTACTCTCCACCTCAAAACCTTCGCCGCCTTCACTGGCAGTCACAGGGATTCCTGCTTTCTGCAGCATCCGGTACATATCTCCCGCCGTAATCCGTTCATATGTGCCGTCCTGGTAAATCAACACCTTAACCCCCAGTTTTTCCGCCAGCTTTTCCACTGCTATTCCATCTTCCGTAACCGGCTTTGAGGAAAGTTTTTCCACTTTTTCTTCATATTCCCCTAACCATTTTTCATAATCAGGCTCCTGTTCCACCTGCCAGGGTTCTATATGGACATAATATTCCCGGATGGCCTGTTCCATGTCCTGTGCCATCTCCTGCGCCGGGGGAAGTTTTTCCATATCATAAAAAACATGTTCCGGTATCCCTCCTGTCCCCTTGACAAAGGCGTTGGGATTGTGGCAGGAGCTCAGGCAGAAAAATACCCCTTCCACATTTTTTATGGAACCGCTTACTTCCCCGCTTTCCAAAAAAGCTTTGAACTTTTCCATGAAAGCCAATAGTTCTTCATCCTCACTGTAATATCCCGTCACAAGGCGGCGTCCGATTCCGTCATCCCACAATATATCGCTGTATCCCATCTCACAGTCTAACCCCTGTTTTTCTGCCAACTGCCGGATGTACTGAGTTCCGAAATCTTCCCCCAAATATGTTTTTCCATCCTTATATACAATATCCACTGACGCATGAATACCGGAATCCTGCTCCTCTACGTAATAAAGCCTTCCGTCATCATATTCCAGATCGTCTATCTCTTTTACCAATTCCGGCTGGTCAAAATCTGCCAGAGGATAATTTTCTTTCAAAAAAGACATAATATCTTCCTTTTCTCTTTCCACCATCCTAATGTTTTCTTCTGTGGATAACGTGTCCCCATCTTTTTTAGCACTGTCAAATTTTATGTTTAACATTCCTTCCGGAAACAGGGAAATTATAAACATGCATAAAAATAACAGAATAAGAACTCCGCTGATAATCCTGACTTCCCGCCTGTTCTTTTTTTCCGCCTTCTCCCTTGCCTCTCTTCTTTCCTGCTCTATTTTCTGACGTCTTTCCCACTGCCTTCTCTGTTCCTTTTTCCATGCTTCCCTTTCAAGGGCACGAATCTCGTCCGCCTTCAGGACGTGAAACAGCACATCAAAATATGGTTTTTTATTCCTGGAATCAGAATCATCCACATGATAAATCTGGCGTATATCTTCTTTCAGTTCCCTGCTGCCCTCACGGCAGTACATGTCAATTCCCCTTGCCAGTTGGGACAATACTTCCGGTTCCTCCATAATATCCAAAAACCACCTGGTCTGCATATACAAACGCATTTCCTGAACTGCCCTGCCGTTTTTCTGATTCCGCAGATACCATTGCCACTTGTGCCGGAATATGAAAAGTTTTTTATCATTTACACTTTTCATCCGATGAAAAATTTCCTGAATGCGGGCTTCTTCCCCGCCGTCAGTCTGGGAGGCAGATAAATCTTCTTTCTCTCCCTTTTCTTCCTTTTTTTCTCCCCCACTCTCCTGATAATTTTTCCTTATGGCTGCCTCCTGCAAAAGCTGGTTGATAAATCCTGACATTTGCCCCGTGCCACTGCCCCCTGCAAACGCAAGGGCCTGTTTATAAGCGGCATGTATCTTCTGAAATTCCTCCGGATTTTCCTCCGGGTGGTATTTCTTTACCGCCTTAGCATACGCCCGCTTAATTATTTTTTTGTCACTGGTGGGTTCTATCTCCAGTATTTCCCAAACCTCTCCCATGCCCATAATAATCTTCTTTCCGGTGCTTAAGTGTTTTGTGACTTTTTTTAGTTTATATCCTTTTTCCTAAAAAAACAACCCCAGGGAAAATTCTTTCACCTGGAGACATAAGGATTTCCCTTTATAAAAAAACGCCAGGGAAAATCCACTGCCTCTTTAGCGTAATCAATATTAATACGTTTTGTTCTGACAATCTCCTCCGGCTTTACGGAAGGCGTATTCTCCAAATAAAAATTTTCTCCGCACAAATCCTCTCCATAATGTTCCCTGGTAATTTCCATCGCCTGACACAATTTCCCCGGCCCGTTGCACAACATTTTTACATTTTCCGTCTTTCTTCTTTTTTTCATTAGCTCCAAACCCTCTATGGGCTGCAATGCCCTAAGAAGCAGGACTTCCGGCAGGTTTTCCCTGTTTACCACAATGTTCATGCAGTGATGCATACCGTAAATCAGGTATACATAAGCATGCCCGCCTTCCCCGTATTGAATCTCCGTGCGTTTGGAACGCAGGTTTTTATAAGAGTGGGCGGCTTTGTCACACAGCCCGTTATAGGCTTCCACCTCCACAATTTTCCCTTTTGTAACACCCTCTTTTGTAATGTGCACCAGTGTTTTTCCTAAAATTTCCTCTGCCACAGTCAATACATCCCTGTTATAAAATTCCCGGGGAAGTTTTTTTACATCCGTATTCTCCATAAACCTTCACCTCCTGCCGGCAGCACAATCTTTATCACTTATCATTATATAAGCTAAAAAAACTATGTCAATGAATGCATGAAAAAGAAGCAAAAAATTTCTTGCAATTACCAATTATAATGTTTATAATAGAAATGTACTTACAAAGGAGTAAGCGGGACCATTCTGGAACCGCTTATTTTGTTTTAAATTCAGATTTTAGGAGGAATATAATGATTGAAACTATCACAAATGTAAACTCCGCCGTCAACGGGGTAGTCTGGGGATGGCCCGCACTGATTCTTCTGGGATTCGTAGGCGTTCTCATGACAGTTATGACAAAATTTTTCCAAATTACCCATTTTAGGCACTGGGTTAAAAACACCATCGGCGCCATGTTCGGCGACAAACAGGTAATGCAGCACACAAAAGACCGTTCCATTTCCCAGTTCCAGTCCCTTTGTACCGCCCTGGCGGCAACAGTGGGCACAGGAAACATTGTAGGTGTGGCAGGAGCCATTGCAGTAGGCGGCCCGGGAGCCGTATTCTGGATGTGGCTGGTGGCATTTTTCGGCATGATGACCAACTACTCGGAAAACGTGCTGGGTATCCTTTACCGGAGGAAAAATGAGAAAGACGAATGGTGCGGCGGCGCCATGTACTACTTAAAAGACGGCCTGGGTTCCAAAAAAGGATGCAGAGGAATCGGTATCGTACTTGCCTTTCTGTTTTCCTGTTTCTGTCTTTTAGCGTCTTTTGGAATCGGCAACATGAGCCAGGTAAACAGTATGGTCAGCAACGTGAATACCGCCTTCGGCATACCGAAACCGGCGGTGGGCATCTTTCTGTTTGTGGCAGTGGGAGCCGTTATTTTAGGAGGCTTAAAGCGTGTTGCCGCAGTTACGGAAAAAATTGTGCCCTTTATGGTGGTTCTTTACATAGTGGGAACTCTTTTCATAATTATTACACATATCTCATCCGTCCCCGCAATTTTTGTTTCCATTTTTAAAGGCGCATTTGCCTTAAAATCCGCTGCGGGAGGTATTGTAGGCTCCGGAATCGCCCTCGCCATGCAGATGGGAATGAAACGTGGCGTATTTTCCAACGAGGCGGGCCTTGGCTCTTCCGTTATGGTACATTCCAACTCCAATGTAAAAGAGCCTGTGCGCCAGGGTATGTGGGGAATTTTTGAAGTGTTTGCAGACACCATTATCGTCTGCACCCTTACCGCCTTAACACTGCTTTCTTCCGGGGTAATTGACTTAGAAACCGGTATGCTCTCAGAATCAGTATCCGGTATTGAATCCAGCTCCCTGATGAGTTATGCCTTCGGCCAGTCATTCGGTAAGTTAGGCTCCTGCTTTATCGCCATTGCCATCCTGCTGTTTGCCTATTCCACAGTGCTTGGGTGGAGCCACTATGGTTCCAAGGCATGTGAATATTTATTTGGCACCGGCTCCGTATTTATCTACCGGATTATCTTTTGTATTATCGTACTGGCAGGTTCCGTTATGGAAGCGCAGCTTGCATGGGATATTTCCGACACATTTAACGGATTAATGATGCTGCCAAACTTAATCGGCGTCCTTGTCCTCTCTCCCCTTGTTATACGGTGTACCCAGAACTATGTAGACCGGAAAATTCACGGCAAAAATATAACGCCCATGCTTTCCATGTTCCCGGATATTCAAAAGGAACATGAAAAAATGGTACGGCAGGGAGCAGAATAAATATTTAACACAGACATCCAAATTTAAAACAGGAGGTTCTTATGAAATCTACCGGCGTGGTTATCTGCAATTACAACAAAGCAGATTATGTAATGAACTGTATTCAAAGCGTTTTGGAATCCAAAACCGATGATTATGATATTTTTGTGGTGGATAATGCTTCCACCGACGATTCTGTGGAGCGAATCCGAAAAAGTTATGACAGCCAGGTTACCCTGATTGTGAATCCTGAAAATTTAGGAGGCTCCGGGGGTTTTAACACCGGAATCCGAAAAGTTGTGGAATCCGGCTACAAATATGTATGGTGTTTAGACAATGATGTGATTGTGGATGAACATGCCTTAGATACCCTGATTTCCTTTATGGATGAACACCCGGAAGTAGGCATGACCGGCTCAAAAGTTGTGCATATGGAAAACCCTGACATTATACAGCAGTTTGGGCTTTTGGTGGATTTTGAGCAATTCTGCACCGCAGCCCGCTACTTAAACCAGTACAACACCCCTGATTTGCCGGAAGTGGTGTATTCCGATGCAGTTGCCGCATGTTCCGTGCTGGTTCGTACCTCTCTGATTAAAATTATCGGCCCTATGCCGGAAGAAAATTTTCTTTACTGGGATGATACGGAATGGGGGCTTTTATGCAACCTGGCAGGCTATAAAGTAGCTTCCTTAGGCGCTTCCGTGGTTGCCCATGCCATGGGCGCAAAAAAAGAAGATGTAAACACCTTTGTCACATACTATGCCTGGCGGAACTGGCTTATGTTTTTCCTAAAATATACCAGGGAAGACTGCCTTGATTCACTGTTTGAATCCTTTGCCGGGGCAATATTTGAAATCGTATATGACGGGCTGTACCGGGGGGAGGAAAACCGCTCCAAAACCGTTATGTTTGCCTATGATGATGCCCTTCACAACCAGTTGGGCAAAGCCTCGGAAGGGAAAATTTTCCCCGTGGATAAAAACACCGCCCCCATGGAAAAACTTGCCCGCCAGGGAAAATCCTTTGCCATAAATACTCCCGAAGATTTAAAAACCCAGGCCGGCTGGCTGGCAGAATCATTAAATGCCTGCAATCCTGACGCAAAAATCAGGATTGTTACGGAGAAAACAGATGCACCGGACAAAGAAGACTGTGAAATCATGTTCTGTCAAAATTTATTTGAATTAAAAGAACAGGAACTAAACCCTGCATATGCATACGTGGATGTAAGGGACAATATTCTGCTGCCGGGAGGGGATGCCACTCTGATTCTGGGATACGACACGGCTTACAAAGCCTTCCTTGCCAGCCAGAAACCATTGTTTATGGAGTGTGCAAAAAAAATCCAGAGAGAATTTGTCCTGCCCTTCACCCCTGTATTATAGTTTATGAAAGGAATTTTACTATGCCAACCATCAGCCTTTGCATGATTGTAAAAAACGAATCCGCGGTTTTACGCCGCTGTCTTGTTTCCATTGCGGATTTAATGGATGAAATCATTATTGTTGACACCGGCTCTACCGACAATACCAAGGAAATTGCCGCCCAGTTTACAGATAAAATTTATGACTACACCTGGGAAAATGACTTTGCGGCTGCCAGAAATTTTGCTTTTTCCAAGGCAACCATGGATTACATATACTCTGCGGATGCAGACGAAGAAGTTGACTATTTTAACCACAAACGCTTTGCCCGGCTAAAGGAAGCCCTGCTGCCGGAAATTGAAGTCGTGCAGATGTACTATGTCACCTCCACAGAATTTAACACCACATCCAATTTCACCAGGGAATACCGTCCCAAACTTTATAAAAGACTGCGGACTTTTACATGGCAGGATGCGGTTCATGAAACTGTGCGCCTAGAGCCTGTAATTTATGACAGTGACATTGAAATAAGCCACCGTCCCAAAAGCCTTCACAGCCACAGGGACTTTGAAATATTCCAAGAAATATTTGAAAAAGAAAATAAACTTTCTCCAAAACTTCATTCCATGTATGCCAAAGAACTGTTTATCAGCGGCGGGGAGGAGGATTTTTTACAGGCGGAAAATGTTTTTTCCTCCACCTTAGAACTGTCCTCTGCCACAGACACTATGCACACAGAGGCAATCTGCGTTTTATGCCATATAAAAATGCTAAAAAAACAAAAGGAAGAGTTTCTCTCCCTTATCCTGCATGTCATGCCGGAACCGCCCTGCTCCGAAATTTCTTATGAAATTGGCTGTTATTTTTTACAGGAAAAAGATTATGACCAGGCAAGCCGCTGGTTTGAGGCGGCTTACCAATCAAAAAATGCCATTATAGATGTGCGGCGCAGCGGAAATCTTCCCCTCCTTGGCTTAAGCAGATGTTACAGGGAACTGGCAGAACGCCTTACGGAAAAGGAGCCGGAATCCTCAGATTACATAAACTTTCTTTTGGAACAGGCTGCCCTTGTGGAAGAAGAGGCAGAAAACTGGCAGATTCCGGTGGAGTAAATATTACTCCACCCTTTCCATAATCTGCAGCAACGCATCCATAGAAATCCCTCCCCCGCAGGCAATCACGCCCTGGGGATGTTCAAACTGTAAATGTTCTCCCTCTGAGCCTCTCACATATCCTCCGGCTTCCTCCACAATCAAAGAACCTGCCGCATAGTCCCAGGGGGATAAGCGCAGCTCAAAATATACCTCCGCCCTGCCGCATGCCACATCACACAAATCAATGGTGGCAGAGCCGCTTCTTCGCACGTCCAGGGAATGGGAAAACAATACCTGGGCAAGGTCAAAGGACCTGGACCACAATTCCTCATAATAGGGGGATGTGCCAAATAAAACCAGGCTGTCGCTTAAGGTTTCCTGTGACACATGAATGGGCTGTCCGTTTAAATATGCCCCCTGTCCCTTTTCTGCAGTAAACATTTCATCCCGGTAAGGATTATACACAACTCCAAGAACAGGTTCTCCGTTTTTTAGCAGCCCCACGGATACGGTACTGGCACGGTATCCTTTTATGAAATTTGTTGTGCCGTCAATGGGGTCTACCACAAACAGATACCCTTCTCCCCTGTAACGCTTGCAGACTTCTTCCTCCCCCATAAATGCCGCTTCCGGTAAAATCTTCAGAAGACGCTCAAACAGTTCCTGCTGCACACGCTTATCATATTTTGTAACGAAATTAGCATGTCCCAGCTTGCTGCTGGCAGTTTTTTTAATATTATCCGCCTCCAGGATAATTTTACTGCTCTCCCTGACAGCTTCCATAATACGTTCCAGCATAAAAACCTCCTAATTATATATTTTTTGCTTCTTTCTCACAATCACATAACAGAGGGCATGTACGGCCCCGGTAATCAGCCAGCTTACCGGATAAGACAGGTACAGATTCCACAATGACCTGTTCCACTGGAATAATGTAAATATCCAGATGACCCGCAATCCGCAGGCTCCCAACAGAGACACGACCATGGGCATAAAAGAATACCCCATTCCCCGCAATGCACCCACAAACACATCCATAATCCCGCAAAGACAGTACGTCGTGCAGATAACGGACATTCGCAGCATACCATATTTAATCACTTCCGTATCGGAAGAATATATGCCCAGCAGCGGCTTTCCTGCCAGGTATGCAGCCCATCCCATTACAAGTCCCACCACGGTAACCATGCCAAGACACAGGAATAAAACTCTGTTAATTCTTTTCATTTTTCCCGCCCCAAAATTCTGGCTGGTAAAACTCATGGCTGTCTGGTGGAAGGAATTCATGGCAATGTAGATAAACCCTTCCAGGTTCATTGCCGCTGTATTCCCTGCCATGGCAACAGAACCAAAGGAATTTACGGAAGACTGTATCAGCACATTGGACAGGGAAAATACTACGCCCTGCAAACCCGCCGGAAAACCTACCTGTATAATCTGTATGGTCTTATCTTTTTTTAATCTCAGCTTTCTTAAATCCAGCCGGCAGCTTCCCTCTAACCGGCAAAGGCAGCGGACAATTAAATATGCGGACAGTATCTGGGATAACACGGTGGCTGTGGCAACACCTGCCACCCCCATGCCAAAAATTATCACAAATATCAAATTTAATGCCACGTTTACAACTCCCGCCGCCATCAGATAATACAAAGGCCGTCTGGTGTCTCCGATTGCCCTTAAAACAGAGCTTCCAAAGTTGTAAAGCAGCATTACCGGCATTCCCAGAAAATAAATTTTCATATACAACGCTGCCTGTCCTAAAACTTCCTCCGGCGTCCCCATCCACACCAGTATCTGCCTTGTTACCGTAATGCCAAGAACCAAAAGAGCCGCACCGCAAATCAGGCTTAATAAAATAGCGGAATGGACTGTCTCGCTGGCATCTTTATCTTTCCTTGCCCCGTAAAACCTGGCAATGAGTACATTGGCGCCTACGGAAAACCCAATAAACAGATTTGTCAAAAGATTAATCAGTGCTGATGTGGAACCTACTGCCGCCAAAGCGGTACTTCCCGCAAATCTTCCCACCACCACCGTGTCTGCCGCATTAAACAGAAGCTGTAAAATGCCTGACAACATTAATGGAATGGAAAATGTAAGTATTTTCCCAAATAATGGGCCGTTACACATATCAATCTCGTATGATTTTTTCATCTCTGTCCCCTTTTTCACCTTATACTCGCGAACGAAATTAATTGCCGTTTCCATTTGTTCACCGCGGTATATGCAGTTACACTAAACATTTGCCTGCGGCAAATATTAAGTGTAACTAGTATAATTCTCTGCGAAAGAATTTGGTATAAACTCCTATACGTTTTTTATTATATAATCCCGGGGAAAGAAATTCAAGCCATGATAAAAAATGCCTGAAAAATCAACTGAAAAATTAGCCGGAAAAATTATAAATATTTTCTTGACAACTTACAAAACTTCGTGTAATATAAATAACTGTATGAGACATGCCCAGTTAGCTCAGTTGGTAGAGCAGAGGACTGAAAATCCTCGTGTCTCTGGTTCGATTCCGGAACTGGGCATTCTCCTTCCACATTCATATATTTTTCACATGCGGGTGTAGTTCAATGGTAGAACACTAGCCTTCCAAGCTAGATACGTGGGTTCGATTCCCATCACCCGCTCTTTATTTTTTTATGACAGCCATTCTTTCATGGTGGAAATAACTTTCACCAACTGTTCTTCCTCAATCACATAAGGCACCATAGCATACATATACTTTAAAAACGGGCGGGAAAAAACTCCCCTCTCATAAGCAAACCGCTGATAGCCTTCTATGGTTTTTTCCTCTTTTACCTCTAAGCAGACGCAGCCTCCCATAATACGGATTTCCTTTACCTTAGGACTTTCAAATCCCTTTAATTCCCGTTTTGTAATCTCCGTAATCCTCTGTATCTTTTTCAGATAATTTCCCTCTTCAAACAGCTCTATGGACTTAAGTGCCACCGCGGCTGCCAGTGCATTTCCCATAAAAGTAGGCCCGTGCATGAATGCCATGCCCGGATCGTCCCCATAAAATCCCCCATAGACTTTATGGTTTGCCACAGTGACGGCATGGCCGATATAACCTCCCGTCAATGCCTTTCCCAAAACAAGAATATCCGGCAATACCTCATCTGCCACAAACCTGTATCCTGTCCTTCCGAATCCTGTTGCCACCTCGTCAAAAATAAGCAGCACATCATACGCATCGCAAAGTTCCCTGGCACGTTTTAAAAATGCCATGTCATACATTAACATTCCTCCGGCACCCTGGAGCAAAGGTTCCACAATCAGGCAATTTAACTCCTTATGGTACTTTAAAAAAGCCTCCTCCAAAGCAGGAATTTCCGTGGGAATATGGTAAACTCCTTTTTTCTCCTGAAAAGCGAAGTGATAATCCTCGTCATCCCCCACTTCCATTGCCTTAAATGTGTCCCCGTGATAGGCATGGTTTAACGCCAGCACTTTCTCCCGCCGCTCTCCCCGGTTCACATAAAACTGCAGCGCCATCTTTAATGCCACTTCCACTGCCACACTGCCGGAATCGGAAAAAAAGCAATAATCCAAATCCCCGGGCAGCCACTGCTCTAATTTTGCGGAAAGCTTTTGTACGGGCTTATGGGTCAGCCCACCCAGCATTACATGGGAAAAATTATCCGCCTGGTTTTTTATGGCTTCTGTCAAAACGGGATGCTTATATCCATGAATCACGCTCCACCAGGAGGATACCGAATCAATAAGCTGCCTGTCCTTTGTATAAAGATATACGCCCTTCGCGTCAATAATTTCATAGGGCGGTTTCATGGTTTTCATCTGCTGGTACGGATACCAAATCATTTTTTCTCCCCCTCCTTTTCGTATAAGGACAACAATAGCTCTGCGTCTATTTTCAAATCCTCTGCTCCATCCTCCACACAGGCAAGGACTTTTAAACCTGTCATATACTCACACATGGCAAGGTTGTCTTCCTCCATTACATTTCCTTTGTGGTAATGGTTAAAAATAATGCCTTTTATGGGAATCTGTTTCTGGTTCATATATTCTACGGTGAGAACCAGGCTGTTAATTGTGCCAAGACCTGCATCGGCGATAATCAGACAGCTTAAATCCAGTCCTTTTATCACATCTTCCAGCCAGATTTCTGCCTCGTCAGAACATATAGGACACAGGATTCCACCGCTGCCCTCCATGGTAACATATTCATATTTCTGGCATACTGTTTTAAAACCTTCCCTCACCACTTCCATCTTTACAGGATTTCCCTCAATCCTGGAAGCCAAATGGGGGGAATAGGCATTTTCGTATATGTAAGGGCACATCTCTTCCACAGGCTGGGTAATGCCTGACATGTTTTTTACAAAAACAGCATCCCCGGGAATTAAATTCCCTTTTTCGTCCCGCACATTGCCGCTCATGGCAGCTTTATAATAGGCAGCAGATTTGCCTGCTTCTTTTAATTTTTTCAGGATTAATCCTGTGACGTAGGTTTTCCCTATATCCGTTCCCGTCCCTGTAATAAATAAATTTCTACTCATCTGTAATTCTTACCTCGTAACCTAATTCTTTTAACAGCTCCATATCCGTCTCTACCGTGATTCCTGCGGTGGTAAGCATGTCTCCGCTGATTGCCGCATTTGCCCCGCTTAAAAAACATTTCCTTCCTTTATCCCCGATTAGCCCCCTTCCCCCTGCAAGGCGGATGAAAGCATCGGGAATAATAAAGCGGAAAATTGCCGCCATGCGGCACAGTTCTTCATTGGAAAGAATTTTGTTGTGCTCGTAGGGTGTGCCGGGTATGGGATTTAACAAATTTACCGGAATGGATTTTACCCCCAGTTCCCTGGCTGTAAATACCATGTCAATGCGATCCTCCACACTTTCACCTAATCCCAAAATTCCTCCGGAACAGATTTCCAGGCCTGCCTCCTTTGCCGCTTTTAATGTGGCGATTTTTTCCTTATATGTATGGGTGGTACAGACTTTTGGAAAATAACTTTCGGAGGTTTCCAGATTACAGTGTACCCTGGACGCCCCGGCTGCTTTTATTTTATCAAATTGCTCCTTATTTAACAGTCCAAAAGAAACACACACCTCTATTCCGGTCTTTTCCCGAATCCTGCGAATGCTTTCACAGACAGAATCCACCTCTTTGTCAGAGAGACGCTTTCCGCTGGTGACAATAGAGTACCGAAGCACACCCCTGTCTTTGTTGTATTTTGCCTGTTCCAGCAGTTTTTCCGTGGAAAGCAGGGGGTACGATTCCTGGCAGTTTGTGGAAAAGTGGGCGCTCTGGGCACAATATTTACAGTCCTCAGAGCATTTCCCGCATTTTCCGTTGATAATCGTACACATGTCAAACCGGCTGCCGCAAAAATGCCCCCGTATCTCATTTGCCGCCTGTGCCAGTTCCTCTAAGGGGGCTTGTACCAGGGGCATAATTTCTTCTTTACTTAACAATTCTCCTGCAAAAATCTTCTGCTTTAAATTCTGTATACTCTCCATAATTCTCTCCTAATATCCCATATTCCGCAAAACCGGTTTCACTCTTTTTGCTATAAAAGCCGCCAGGATACAAAGACAGATATCTCCCGGCACCGCCATAATAAAACAATATAAAAACAGGGGCCAAATCCCTAAAGGCGTGTCAATAACGTAATTGCAGATTATATAATAATATACCATTCCAACCCCGTAAACAATAAGAAGGCCGGTAAAATTTGCCACGAGTATTTTCCATGTCACCAGTTTTTTCATGTTCTCCGTTATTTTCCCTGTGACATATGTTGCAATGATAAATCCGATTAAATATCCAAAGCTGGGTTTTAATATGTACCAGAAGCCGCCCCCCTCGGCAAATACCGGAACCCCCACAAGGCCCAGCAATACATACACTCCTACGCTGGCGGCTCCCTTTTTACTGCCCAGAAGAAGCCCTGAGAGCATGGTAAACAAAAATTGTAAAGTAAAGGGCACCACCGGCACGGGAATTTTAATAAACGCCCCTGCTGCGGTAAGGGTTGTAAATAGTGCACACATTGCCAAATCCCTGACAGAAAATTTCCCTTTTTCCCCAAGGGGTACTGCTGCTGTTTTTTTCATCTTATCCATAATCTTTCCTTTCTGATTGTTAACCTTTAAATTATTGTTGGTTTACAATCAGAAAGTATAGCAAGAATGGAAAGAAATGTCAAGTTTCTCCCCGGTAAACGATTGTTCCGTCGATTATGGTATACAACGTCTTTGTAAAAGTTTCCATAGGATTTCCGGTAAATACGGCAATATCCGCATCTTTTCCAACTTCCAGCGTCCCTACCCGCTCTCCCACACCGCAGATTTCCGCCGGATATTTTGTCATCGCCTTAAACCCTTCCTGCAAATCCAGCCCGTGCTTTACGCTTAACCCTACACACAGGGGAAGATACTGAATCAAAGAAACCGGGTGGTCTGTCATAATGGCGGTTTTCACCCCGGCACGGTTTAACACTCCTACATTTTTAAAATCAAGATATTTCACCTCTATCTTAGAACGGGCGGTAAGGGTGGGGCCCACAATAGCCGGAAATCCCGACTTGACAATTTCCTCTGCAATTAAATGGCCTTCCGTACAGTGGTCAAGGGTCATATCCAAATCAAATTCTTTTGCAATGCGGATTGCCGTTAAAATATCGTCTGCCCGGTGGGCATGGGCCTTTAAGGGAATCTCTTTTTTAAGCACAGGCATCCAGCATTCCATGCGAAAATCCTCTTCCTCCAATGCCCCTTTCTCTTTTTTCTCCAGATAATTGCGGGCTTTAAAAAGCTCCTCCCGCAGCATTCCCCCGATTCCCATACGGCTGCCGGGCAATACGTCCTTCTGCCCGTAATTCACTTTCGGATTTTCCCCAAACGCCACTTTCATAGCCGCCGGAGCCTTTACAATCATATGGTCAAGGCAGCGCCCCCGGGTCTTTAAAAACACGGACTGCCCCCCTGCCACATTGGAACTGCCCGGCCCGGTCATCAAAGAAGTTATACCTGCCGCAATGGCATCGTGAAAGGCCGCATCCATGGGATTAATGCCGTCAATGCCCCTAAGCCATGGTGTCATGGGCGTAGTCATCTCGTTGCAGTCATCCACCACCACGCCTCCTTTTTCCTCGGAGATTCCCACATGGCAGTGGGCATCAATAAGGCCGGGCAAAACCCATGCCCCCGATACATTAAGAATTTCCTCTCCCTCTTTTGCCCCCGGAAACTCCTGCATATCCCCCAGGGACTTTATTTTTCCGTTATTCCAGCAAATATAGCCGGATTCAAAATCTTTTTCTGCCATTGTAAGTATTTTTCCGTTTATCAGATACATGATTATTTCCCCTCTGTATTGTTCCTGTAAAAAAGAAACTGTTTTAAACTCCTTTTTTATTAACTATGTACAGATACAAAAAAAATATCCATTTTTTTCTTATCATTTCCCGTTTTATGTTATACTGATAGGGTAAACAACCTAAGGGCATCTGCCTGCAGGCAGTTACCTGGCTTGTTGCCCGCGGGAATCAACTACACAGGAGGACTTTATCCATGAAAAAAATCCGCTTTTTTCTCCCTGATTTTTATTCCAATTTTCACCTGATTACATTTTTAGACGATATGATGAAACAGTCTCCCCAATGTTTCTACGAAAATACGGAAATTGCCGCTTCCTACGGCTGTTTCCCCGGAAGCATCTGGAACGGCGGCAGGGTTATGCTGGGAAGCTGTACAAAACAGGAAATAGAACTTGTTATTACGGAGTTAAACAGGCGGAATATTGCCCTCCGTTATACTTTTACAAACCCTCTAATCGAAAAACATCATCTTTTAGATACATTTTGCAACCTGTGTCTGGAAATGGGGGCAAACGGGCAGAACGAAGTTCTGGTAAATTCCCCTCTGCTGGAAGAATATATAAGAAATGCCTTCCCGGAGTATCCGGTGATTTCCTCCACCACCAAATGCCTGAAAAATATAGATGCCATAAAAAGTGAATTGGAAAAAGATTATGCCCTGGTAGTTTTGGATTCTGCCTTAAACAATACAGATACCTTATTTTCCCTGCCCCATAAAGAAAAAATCGAACTGATTGCCAACCACTATTGTATGGACGACTGCCCTAACAGAACGGAACACTACAAAACCGTGGGGCAATGCCAGTTGGAATTTTCCGAAACTACATTTGCCCCCTGCCCGAATATTAAACGCAGCTTTTTTGATATTATGAGCAACAGGTCTTTTATCACCACGGATTTGCTTTACGGAAAATATAAAGAGGCGGGATTTTTTAACTTTAAACTGGACGGACGGGCTTTCAATAAATACAAAGTACTGGAAAGTTTTGTGTACTATCTTGTTAAACCCGAATATCGTGACCAGGTAAGGTTTTGTATCCTGCGGAATATATTTAAAATCTAGCAGGGGCAATTTATTGCCCCTGCCAGGCCGTGCGAGCCGCGTGCTGCGCCAGCAGCTAATTTCTTTACGCGGCTCTGCACAAATAAAATAGTAGACAGCCCCGCAAAAGACAGCGGGGCCTTTGACTGCCTTTACCAGCCTAAGTCCATAAGCCAGGTATTCAGCCGTCTCTCTTTATCATTCTGGGTATATGTTTCATCCTCCGGCGCCGCATACTCGCCCTTAATATTACCGTCCACGATATACAAAACCCGCTTGCATCTTGCAGCTACTTTTGCATCATGGGTAACCATCATAATGGTTGTTCCTTCTTTATTCAGCTTCACCAGTTCCTCCATTACCTCGTTTGACGCAGTTCTGTTCAAAGCTCCCGTAGGTTCATCCGCAAATAAAACCTTAGGCCTATTAATCATGCTTCTACAAATACAGGCTCTCTGAAGCTGCCCTCCCGAAACTTCATTGATGTCGTTATCGGCAATGTCAATAATACCCATCTTACGCATTAAGTCCTGTCCACGCTGGGCCGTTTCCTTACGTGTTTCGGTATTTTTATTAGATTGTACCGCAGGAAGAATAATATTGTCGAGAACGGTCAGATTTTTAAGCATATACATCTGCTGAAAGATAAAGCCCATTTCGTCAAGCCGAAGCTCGGCGAGTTCCTTTTGGTTCATTTTCGCGATGTTTTTGCCGTTGAAATCCACTTCGCCCGCGGTTATGTTATCCATTCCCGAAACGGAATACAGGAGCGTGGATTTTCCCGATCCGGACGGACCCATAACGGCTACCATTTCGCCTTCAGAAACGGTAAAGTTTACATTTTTTAAAACGTTGTTCTGACGTTTGTTTACGATATATGTTTTGCAAAGATCTTTTACTTCTAAGATATTCATAATGGTTTCCTTTCTTATTCAATGTTAGCAGTGTCGGAGGACTTGATTTTTCTTGTATAAAGTGAGGTCAGTAATGCACTTACGGTTGTTGTAACAAGAATTACAAGGGGGAAGATAAAATACATTTCAACAGGATTGATAACGTAGTCAACTGCAAGCTCCATACCCATCATTTTAAATATCGGGTCAATGCAGAGATGAGTCAGGGGCAGTGCGAAAATTTCACCCATAATTACCGCAATAATTCCCACAAATACAAATCGCAATGCGTGGTAAATGTAGATTTTTCCGTTTCGTGTGCCAATTGCTTTCATAAGTGCGATTTCTCCCTGCTCCTTTGCGATAAAGGAACGCTCCATAAGCACGGTTATAAGTGCGGCTAAGACGATTGTAAGGGCAACTACAAGAGATTTTACTGCGGCAAGAGTATCCGTAACACCCAGCATATCCGCTATTGTTTCGGCGCAGGTTTCTATATTATTATAATCGGGAAAAATTTTCTGAATTTCTTCCATTCTCTGTTCAATTTCCTTGCTGTCAGGATTATCCGTAAAGGTAATCTGTGTATTGAGACCGGCCTGTGCCTGAACGTAATTTATGTATTCATCGCTGTGAAGTCTGATCCCGATGCCCTGCATATTCATAGCCTGGAAAAACGCCGAAATGATATATTCCTTATCTCCGTCAATGGTTTTAATCGTAACGGTATCACCAATATTTGCATCCAGCCTATCCGCAGCCATTCGTGTTATTGCAATTTCATCGGTATTCTGTGGTATTGTTCCTTCTGTGTATTCATACATATCCATTGTCACGCCTGTGCCTTGATATATACAGATATTGCTCTCGTTTTCTCCGAAAGATACAGGAAGGGTAAACATAATTTCCTGATAGCATTTTGCAGGAATACCGTTTTTTGCAAGAGTCTGTTCCATTTCGTCAAGGTGCTTTTCAAGCTTTTCGTGTCCGTCTTCCAGCATACATTCCGCAATTATTTTACTGTCAAGATATATGTCACAGTCTGCCCATCCTAATGTGGAGGCAAGGCTGCCGCTGTTCATAGTAGAAACGGTTGCCGAAAGCACAAGCAAAAGAGCAAGACACAGGAAGAATGTAAGTGTGATAATGCTGTAACGCCTGGGGCTGCTTACAATATCATTAAGTGCAAGGAAAGGCGCCATCGGAAGCTTTGATTTACTTAGGCTCATTACACTCTTTTTGCGGAAGCGTTCACCTGTCTGACCGTTTCTGATAGCGTCAATGGGCGTCATTTTCCTGACCTTGCCTGTACAGCCGTAACAGAACAGCAAAATTACCGCAATTACCAGCACTGCACAGAAAATGTTTACCAAAATCAGGCTCTGATTTCCCACAATAATTGCCTGGGAGGAAACGCTCATAAGCATTTTACCGAAGGGGAAGCTAAGGGCAAGACCAATAACCGCACCGATTATGGAAAGCCCCATATACTTTACAAGGTATAAGCACCGGATTTTAAAATTGCCGATACCAATAGCCTTCATTACCCCGATTTCACGGAATTCCTCGGAAAGTGTAAAAGAAATGGTAAAACGCAAGACCACAAATGCTATTATAATAAGCAGAATACTTACCACAAGCAGAACGCCTACCACTATCATATCAAAAATATAGCAGAATTCCATAGTGGCTCTGTCCATTGTGAGAGCACTGTTATCTATAAGCGGTTTTATCTGCGGCAGAGCCGTTTCAATATTGGAAGAATATATGTAGACAAGAGTACCGCCGTAATATTCCTCCGTGTTTTCTGCGGAAAGAAAACACTCAAAATCCTCCTCGCTTATTATATAACGGGTAAAAGATATCCCACTTGAACCAAAAAGTGCATCCTTTATTTTATCTGCAAGAACAAATTCACGTCTCACACCGTTTAATTCTATGGTAAGCTTATCGCCCACATCAACGCCGAGAGCGTCCGCCTTACCCTCCGTCATATAAAACTCTCCCTTCTCTACCGTTTCAAGGATACTGCCATCGGAAAGAAAATAATTCATACAAATGTCACTGTGAACCAGATTCGTACCGGCCTCAATAACTATGTCCTCATCCTCATAGATAAAATTATCGGGCGATAAAAAAAATATGTTTTCCGTTGCATAACTATCTACTGCACTTGCCGAGCTTACCGTTTCATCAATGTCAACGGCAAGATTTTTATTCATAGCAGCCGCAAAATAATCAGGGGCATTTGCCATTTCAAAATAATTGTCCAGCGCCGTGGTAACATTTATAATGTTGTTTACACTCGACGACACAAACATAGTGGCAAGAACAATAAATAACAAAAGAATAATATTCATTGTCCTTTTTCGTTTTAAGTCTTTTTTTAGTATGTTTAGATACATTTTGTTACTCCTTTCTCTTGCTTCTGAATTGATTCTACAAGAGAAATTATTAAATAATCATTAAATAGATTATAACAGAAATACCAGTGAAATTTATACACTGTATAATTTTGACAGGAGATTGGCAAATATTTTTATATGTGTTATAATAAAATTGCCGGGAGGGAAACTAAATGAAAAGCTATTCATCGAGGGAAGTAATAAAAATGCTGAAAGCGGATGGATGGTACATCGTGGATATCACCGGAAGTCATCACCAGTTCAAACATCCGCTTAAAAAGGGACGTGTAACGGTAAAGCACCCGGATAAAGATATTCCCCGTAAAACGCTTGACAGTATTGAACGACAGTCGGGGCTGATTTTCAGGTAAGTTCCGGCTCCCTCCCCTCAATTCAAATAGGAGGTTTTATCTATGAAAAAAACGGAACGATATATATTTCCTGCTATATTTACCTATGAAGATGGTCAGGAGATAGCGGTTGTCTTTCCTGACCTGGATGTAGCAACCAGTGGCACAGACGATAATAATGCACTGTTATCCGCAAGGGAACTGCTAGGCTGTGCCCTCTATGGCATGGAAGAGGACGGCGAAGAAATCCCCGTCCCAACACCTTTGTCCGATGTAAAGACTGCGGAAAATGAACGTGCTGTGCTTGTTGATGTGTATATGCCGTCTATTCGCATGGCAAAAATCAACCGCTCTGTAAACCGTACTGTCACCCTGCCTGCATGGCTCAATGCCGCCGCATTGGAGCGAAATATTAATTTCTCACAAGTGCTTCAGGATGCTTTGAAAGCTCAAATGCATATTGGATAGAAGCGGTTTGCTTGCATATACCAACCCAGAAAGGAGAGATTATCATGGCATACATTAAAAGAGCTGCCGAAGATACGATTATGCGAATTACCAAAATGTTTCCTGTCCTTTTGGTAACCGGTCCCAGGCAGGTGGGAAAGACTACTTTGCTGCAAAAGCTGGCATCGGCGCAGAAGGAGCTGGGGATAGAACGTAAATATGTAACTTTGGATGACCCTGATGTTCGATATCTTGCAAAACACGACCCTGCCTTATTTCTGCAAAGATATGAGCCTCCGGTATTAATCGATGAAATTCAGTATGCAACAGAACTTCTTCCTTACATCAAAATGAACGTTGACCGCTCAAAACGGAAAGGTGATTTCTGGATTACAGGCTCTCAGGTTTTCCGGCTGATGAAAAATGTCAGCGAAAGCCTTGCGGGGCGTGTTGGAATTGTAAACTTGTTAGGCCTTTCTGACGCAGAGATTTATCAGACGCCAAACCAGCCGTTTTCCACGGACAGCGAACGCCTGATGAAACGTTTATCTGTTACAAAACCACGGGGACTGAATGAAATTTACCGAAGAATTTTCAAAGGCTCTATGCCGGAACTTTATGCAGACGAAAATGTGGACTGGGAAACCTATTACCGCTCCTATGTAGATACCTATTTGCAGCGGGATATTCGGGATTTGGCACAAGTCGCTGACGAAATGCAGTTTTACAATTTTATGACCATTGTTGCGGCCCAGACTTCCAAACCGGTTGTTTATGAGGAACTGGCAAACGCAGCAGACATATCAGCGCCAACGGCTAAGAAATGGCTGTCAATTCTTGTATCGTCCCACATTATTGCACTGATACAGCCATATCATAACAATATGTTAAAGCGTGTTGTAAAAATGCCGCTTCTTCACTTTTTAGATACCGGACTTGCAGCCTATCTGTTAAAGTGGGGAAATCCTGAGGCGTTAGAAAAAGGCGCAATGTCCGGAGCGTTCTTTGAAAGCTATGTTTTCTCGGAGATATACAAAAGTTAT